>NZZV01000142.1 GCA_002698945.1 Acidimicrobiaceae bacterium | reverse complement strand
CCTCAACGGCGGCCCCGGCGCGCCGGCCTTCACCTTCGTGCGTGCCGACCTGATCGAGCGGCTCGACGAGCCGTTCCACGGCTGGTTCGCCCAGGTGGATCAGTTCGCGATGGGCGACACGTTCACGCCTCGCCCCGACATCGGTCGCTTCCGCATCGGCACACCGAGCATCCTGAGCCTGGTCGCGGCCCAGGCCGGGATCGAAGTCAGCGCCGAGGCCGGCATCGACGCGATCCGGGCGAAGTCGGTCGAGCTCGGTCGGTTCGGACTGCGGTGCTGCGACGCCCTCGGCCTGACGACGTCGACGCCGCGCGACGACGCGCGGCGTGGGGGACACCTCTGTGTGCACGAGCCCGACGCCCGCCGGATCGTGGCGGAGCTGGCCGAGCACGATCGCGTGTTGGCGGACTTCCGGGAACGCGACGTGGTGCGGCTCGGGTGCTCACCGCTCACCACCCGCTTCGCCGACGTCGCCCGAGCCACGATCGCGGTCGCTCAACGCCGCTGAGGCACACGACGTGTGCGCCCGAACATCCTGTCGCGGACAACATCGTCGCCTCGACCAGCCAGCTGGGGTTCAGCTACGACGACAGGTCGCGACGTGGCCGGGAGCGGCGGCGTCTCGGGACGACATCAGACGGCGCGATACCGCGCGTCGATGACGGCGAGCCCGTCGCCGTCGACTGCGACCGAGCCGTCGTCGACCAGCTTGGTCAGATGGCCCCACACGCTGTGTCGCGCCGGCTTGTGGAGCTCCGGGCGCACGTCGGTGTACAGCACCTCGACGATCTCCCGCGCGGTCGCCATTCCGGCCCGGACCTGGTCGAGCACCGCCGCTTCGCGCGCCAGTCGATGGTCGACCAACGCCGAGACGTACGTGCGGGCGTCGTCGCGACAGGGACCGTGGGTCGGCCACAGCACCGCGTCGCCACGACCGGCGACCTTGCGGAGCGACTCGATGTACGCGGCCATGTCGCCGTCGGGCGGCGACACCACCGTCGTGCTCCACCCCATCACGTGATCACCGCTGAACAGCGTCGACTCCTCGTCGAGCGTCCAGCACATGTGGTTCGACGTGTGGCCCGGCGTGTGTATCGCACGCATCGTCACACCGGTTCCCGACACGACCACCTCCCCGTCCGCGACGGCGTGGTCGGGCACGAAGTCGAGATCGGTCGCCTCCTCGATTCTGACCGGCTCGCCGCCACCGGCGCCGGTCTCATCGGTCTCATCGGTCTCGTCGGGTCCGGGCGGTGGCACCATCGCCGGATCAGGCGGCGGATGCGGACCGAACGCGAACGTCGGAGCGTCGTACTCGTCGCGCATCCATGCGGCGAGCGGCGAGTGGTCGGCGTGGCAATGGGTCACGAGGATCGCCCGCACCCGCTCGCCCGTCAGCGCGGCAGCGAGCGCGTCGCGATGCGAGTCGAGCTTCGGGCCGGGATCGATCACCACCACGTCGCCGTGGCCGACGAGGTACGTGCCGGTGCCGTGATAGGTGAACTTCGACGGGTTGTTCGCGATCACCCGTCGGATGAGCGGCGTCACCTGCTCGACGGTGCCGTACTCGAACTCGTCGAGGGTGTGGAACTCGGGTGCGGCCACGCGGTCAGCCTCCTCCGACGAGCGGTCGGAGCTGACCGACCGGACGTCCGTGCCCCTTGATCGGATCGCCGATCGCGATCGCGTCGACGTCGTGGCCGACCGCCGCGAGCGCGGATGCGGCGACGACCCCGGCGGCCCGCGCGGCGCCGTCCGCGATCTTCACCGCCACCGCGGTGCCGTCGGGCAGCCCGGCCGCGAACACGCCCTCCGCGCCCTCCTTCGCCATCGCGTCGGGCAGTTGCGCGACCAACCTCGCGGACGCACGGTCGGGCCCACCGACCAGCTCGGGGAACCGGTGCATCGCGTCCCACACCTCGCCGCGGTCGTGAGCGAGGCGGGCGTACGCCCGGGCGACACCGCTCAGCGACACGACGTGCGCCGGTGCGCCGCAGCCGTCGATGCCGACGTGGGCCACGGTGCCCATGAGCTGCTCGACGCGCTGGGTGATCAACAGCTGCAGCGGATGATCGGGATGGAGGTACCCCTCGATCGGCCAGTCGTTGATCACACACGTCGCCACCATCGCCGCGTGCTTGCCCGAGCAGTTCATGAACAGCGGTGTGCGATGCCCCCCGGCTGCGATGACCGCTTCGGCAGCGCTCGACTCCAGCGGCCAGTCGGACGTGTTGCCGAGCGCACCCTCGTCGAGTCCGGCGTCGTCGAGGATGCCACGCACGATCTCGAGATGTGTCGGCGTACCGTCGTGGCTCGCACACGCGAGCGCGATCTGCTCGGGCGTGCCGGTCCAACCGCCGCCGAGCATGGCGTCGGCCTGCGCCGGCTTCATCGACGAGCGCGGGTAGATCTCCACGTCGGGGTCGCCGGCCGCGAACGCGACCGCACCGTCGGGGTCGAGCACGACGACGGCACCGAAGTGGCACGACTCGTCGACACCCGACCGGTCGGTGACGGCGACCGGAACGAACGCGTCGGCGATCGTCATGGCGCGTCCCCTGCCGGTGGGGCGCGCCCGGGGAGGCGCATCTCGGTGAGCTGGTTCTCGATGACCTCGTGTCGTTGACCCCATCCACCGATGATCGCCTGCATCATCGCCGCGGCAGGTAATGCGAGCACCGCGCCCGCGGCGCCGAGCAGCGCGAACCCGGCCAGCGCTGCGCCGAAGGCGACGGCGGGATGCAGCTCCATCGTCCGGGCGGTGATGCGGGGAGCGAAGAAGTAGTTCTCGACCTGCTGGTACACGATGATGAAGCCGAGCACGATCGCCGCCTTGACCGGCGAGTCGAGGAACGTGATCAGCACCGGCAGCACGCCGGCGATGTAGGTGCCGACGACCGGCAGGAACTGGCTGACGAGCCCGACCCAGAGCGCCAGCGGGATCGGCGCCTGGATCGCCGCCGCCTGGAACACGATCCAGTGGAAGAACGCCGAGAGCAGTGCGAGCAGCAAGCGTGAATAGAGGTAGCCGCCGGTCTTGTTGATGGCGAGCTCCCAGGCGGCGAGCACCTGGCGCTGGCGGTCAGGGCGCAGCCGCGAGCAGATGGCGCGCCGCAGGCGCGGGCCGTCGGCGACGAGGTAGTAGGTGAACAGCAGGATCGAGAAGAACGCGAGCAGACCGTTCAGGGCCTGCAACGACAGACCGATCGCACGATCCTGCTGGGCGTCGATGAACTGCTGGACGCGGCCGTCGGGGTCGTTGAACTCGTCGACGATCTCCTGCGGGTCGAGCTCGGTACCGAACAGGTCGTTGACCCGGTCGACCGTGTCGGTGATGTAGTCCTCGGAGTTTTGGAGCAGGTCGACGAGCTGGGTGCCGACGAGGGTGCCGATCGCGCCGACGAACACCGCGGTGATCAGCAGGAAGCCGAACATGATGGACGCCGTCGCGCTCCCGCGTCGCCAGCCGCGGCGGGCGAGCCGATTGACGCCCGGTTCGATCGCCAGCGCGAGGAACATCGAGATCAGCAACAGCAGGGTGAGGCCCTGCAAGCGGCTCCACAGATGACCGGCGACGGCGACGGCCAGGAAACCGATCCAGAACAGCGCGATCGACCGGATGACCCACCCCGGCACGCTGCTTTCGTCCGCCGGCGGGATCGTCACGCCGTACTCCTGGGTGACCGGCGCGCCCGCCGCTGGGTCGCTGCTCGGGTCGCCGTCGGGGGTCCGGTCGTCGGGCCCTGGAGCGTCATCGGTCACGGCCCGAGCGTAGTGACGCACCCCGAGGTGACGGCGGACCCCACTCGCTCAGCGAACCGGGGGAGCGGGCGACGCGTCCTGGGTCGTCGGCGTCACCGGCGTCGCCGCGACTTCGGCGGCCAGCGAGGGGCCGAGGTCGCCCCCGCCGACGACGGTCACCGACTCGAGACCGAGCCAGCCGGCCATCGCGGCCAGCTCTCCCGCGAGTTCGTGGGCGACGTCGGTCTCGTGGATCCCGGGTTCGCCCCAGGCGCTCTGGACCATCAGGGTCCGGTTCGGGCGGTCGGCTTTGAGGTCGACGCGTGCCACGAGGTCGTCGCCGAGGAGAAACGGCAGCACGTAGTAGCCGAACTTGCGCTTCGGTGCAGGGGTGTAGATCTCGATCCGGTAGTGGAAGTCGAACAGTCGCTCGGCACGGTCGCGGAACCAGACCACGGGGTCGAACGGGCTGAGCAACGCCCGATTCGGGATACGGCGCGGGATCGTCGCGTCCGCGTGCAGGAAGGCGGGGCGGCGCCATCGCTCGACCTCGACCGGCAGCAGTCGGCCCTCCTCGACGAGCTCACCGACGAGGTCGCGGATGTCGCTCTGGCGTTGGCGGTGGTAGTCGGCGAGATCGTTCATCGCCGCCACGCCGTACGAGCGGGCGGCGAGTTCGACCAAACGCTTGCGGGCGTCGTGCTCGGTCGGGGTCGGACGCGCCAACACGTCGGCGGGGATGACACGTTCCGCGATGTCGTAGACGCGGGCGAAGTCGTTGGGTCGGCGGACCGCGGCGACGCGGCCGAAGTCGAACAGCACCTCGAGTGCGACCTTGGCGTCGTCGTAGTCCCACCACGACGCCTTCTTCGTTTCGCGGGTGCTCAGCTCGCTGGCGAGCAGCGGGCCCCGCTCGCGGACCTGGTCGTAGATCTGCTCGATGAAGTCGGCGCGCTCGCGGACGAAGCGTTGGAATCCGCCCCACCGGCGGGGATGCGCCATCGACCAGCGGTACAGGTGATGGTGAGCGGTCGGGACGTGGCTCGCCTCGTGCACCCAGTACTCGAACAGCTCGCCGTCGGCGGTGGCGTCGTCGATGAGGGTGCGGGGGTGCGGCCCGAGGCGGGCGAAGAGGGGAAGTTCCTGGCTGCGGACGAGGACGTTGACCGAGTCGATCTGGATCAGACCGACCCGATCGAGCACCTTACGGAGGTGGCGCCGGTCGACGCGACCGGTAGGCCGCCGCTCGGCGAACCCCTGCGCGCCCAACGCCACCCGCCGCGCCTGCGCGGCCGACAACCCCTCACGCCCCACGTCGAACTCCTGACTGATCTGTCACCCATCCCCCATTCTTCGAATCGTGTGCTGATTCCGAGTCAGGTGGCCCGAGCGCAAGGCGCGACGAGCCCGAGTTGCCCTTCGGCAACGAGCGGCGAGGCGGAACGCAGCGATCGGGTCACCTGGCCGGAATCAGCCGGAGTCAGTCGGTGTGTTCGGTGATGGTGACGGAATGGATGGTGACGTCGTCGACGGGCTTGTCGCCGCCGCCGGTCTTGACCGACTGCATCTGCTCGAGCACGTCGAGGCCCTTCACGATCTTGCCGAACAGGCTGTACTGCGGCGGGAGGCCGGCGCCGCTCGGACCGGAGATCAGGAAGAACTGGCTGCCGTTGGTGTTCGGGCCGGCGTTGGCCATGGCGACCGAGCCGATCTCGTACTGGCCGGGCTTGGGCAGCTCGTCGTCGAACTTGTAGCCGGGGCCGCCGCGACCGGTGCCGGTCGGGTCGCCGCCCTGGCAGACGAAGCCGTTGATGATGCGGTGGAAGATGACGCCGTCGTAGTAGTGGTTGAGCGCCAGGAACACGAAGTTGTTGACCGTCTTCGGCGCCTTGATCGGGTCGAGCGCGATCACGAGCTCGCCCATCGAGGTCGACATGGTGGCGGTGTAGCGCTTGTCCGGATCGATGCCCATCTCGGGCGGCTCGGCGAACTTCTGCTGCTTCGGGGCGGAACCATCGAACGGGGGAAACGGAGTTGCCATACCTCGCACCCTACCGAGCGGGTGTGACCGTCGGGGAGGGCGTCGCCCGGCACGCGGGCGGGTGCCGGGCGACGTCACTCATGCGGCGGCGTCCCGTTGCAGGGCGATGCCGGCGACGATCAGGAAGAGCATCCCGGGCAGCACCGCCATGTACTGGAACGGCACGAGCTGGACGAACGCGATCAACGCGGTCATGACCGCGGAGAAGATCGCCAGCTTCTTGCCGACCGCGCCGTGGCGGAGCCCGGCGATCGCCGTCGCTGCTGTCGTCAGCGCGGCGCCGGCCCACACCCAGGCCATCGTGTTGAAGATGGCCAGCTGCGCGGCGACGGTGTCGGGATCGATCTCGTCGGCGTGCAGGAGTGAGTGGAACATCTCGGTCGAGATGCCGCCGCCGACGAGCATGAGGGCCGACACGAGCAACATGCCGGCCGCGGCGAGGTCGGGCAACAGGCTGCCGGCGGCGACGTGACCGCTCAAGCGGCGACGGAGGCCGAGGCCGAACACGGCGACGAGCAGGGCGATGGCGACCGAGCCGGTCTGGAACGCCCACGCCCAACCGGCTTTGCCGGTGAGCTCGTCGAGCACGAGTTGGTTGTCGACGAGGTCGTCGGTGGACACCATCAGGCCGCCGGTGACGACGACGAAGACGGGGATGGTCAGGAGGCCGGCGACCCAGCCGGCGATGGCCCAGCCGGGCCGATGGGTGGAGCCCGGCGTCGTGGTGGTGACGGGAGGGTGGTCGATCAGGGTGGACATGGTTCGCATCTCTCTCTGTGTGTGATTGGGGTGGGCAAGGACGGGAACATCGAACGACGCCCGCCGTCCCGGTGGCGAGAGGCACCGGTCCCGAGGGGTCGGGAGATCCGCCCGGGACCGGTCGGGCGCCGCGGCGTCGGTTCGGCCGCCGACGGGCACCCGGATGTCCCGGATGGATCTCCCGGTCGGTCGGGACACCGTCCACTGGGCCGTGGGACGTCGGGCGGCGGATGGTGGAGCGGTCGTCCGGACGGACCGGGCGACGATCGAAAGGAACCACCATGTCCCCCACCCGAACCCTCCCCCGTCTCGTCGGCGCCGCGATCCTGATCGGCACCATCGCGACGGCCTGTGGCGACGACGCCGAGTCGATGTCGGCGGCAGCGTGCGACCGGTACGCCGACCTGCAGGCGGGATTCTTCGGCGATCCGAGCCAGCTCGGTGCCGCGGCGACCGCGTTCGCCGACGAAGCGCCCGACTCACTCGACGACGACGTCGAGGTGATCGTCGCCGCGTTCAGCAGCGACGATCCGGCCGCGATGTCGTCGCCGGAGTTCGCCGAGGCCAACGAGCGCGTCGGCGCCGCCGTGTTCGACGAGTGCGACTCGGTCGCCGCGATCGACGTGTCCAGCATCGACTACGCGTTCGACGGGATGCCCTCGTCGGTGTCGAGCGGACGCGTCGCCCTTCGGCTGTCGAACGACACGGAGTCGGATCAGCCCCACGAGCTGATGATCGTCACCGGCGCCGACGGCCAGCCGGCCGACGAGCTGCGCGACCTCCCGATGGAGGAGTTGATGCAGCAGGCACGTCCGGTCGGGCTCGTCTTCGTGGAGCAGCCCGGCGCCGCTGCGACGACGCTGGTCGACCTCGAACCCGGGACGTACTTGGTGATGTGCAATCTGCCCGTGGCCGAGAACGGCGAACAGCCCGCCGACGACGGCCCACCGGCCGACACCCACGCCGACCACGGCATGGTGACGACCCTCACCGTCGAGGCCTGACATCGTCAGGTTCCAGCTGCAACGACGTCCACGAGCAGGGTACGATCCCGTGCCACGAACCGTCAGCCACCGTCGTTGGTCGTCGATGACCCACCTCGCTGAGCACGGTCGCGGGCCCGTTCCGGTGCCGGACGACGGCGACACCCACACGCCGGACACCGTCGAGGGCGACGGCGGGGCGGACGGTCATCCGTTCGTCGCCGTCGTCCTCCTCGTGGTGACCTACGTCGTCGCCGCGGTCTCGATCGGGTTGTACCTCGCCGTGCAGCCCCCGTGGCACGTCGGCCAGTGGTACTTCCTCGTCGATCTGGCCGACGCCGTGGTGTACGGGGCGGTCGGCTGGGTCCTGCTGTCGCGCGTCGATCGCCCGGTCGTCTGGATCGTCGTGGTCACCGCGCTCGGGGGTGCCGTCGCCGCGGCGTCGTCGCAGTGGACCCAGTTCCAACCGAACCATCCGGATCTCCCGACGCTCGACCTGTTCGCGTCGGCCCAGAGCTGGGCGTGGATCCCCGGCACGCTCGGCCTGATCCTCGTGGCGCCATGGCTCGTGCGGCGCCGACCCCTCGACCTCATCGGGAAGGTCGGCATAGCGGCGGGCTCCGTCGTCACCGTGGGGTTCGTCCTCGAACGGTGGACCGATCCGTATCCGTGGCCGGACGCACCGTCGGTGATGCCCCTTGCGATCGAGAGCGAGTGGTGGGTCGACCAGCTCGACCGGATCGAGCGGACCTTCATCGTCGCGATCGTCATCGTCGGTCTCGCCGCGGCTGCGGACGTGACGCGTCGTTGGCGTCGCCTCGACCGGCTCGACGAGCGGCGCGGCCTCGGCTGGCTGGCCGTCGGCGGCGCCCTCATGACGCTGACGTTCGTGCCGCTCGCACTGCCGACGTCGGCGATGGACCACCTGCCGGTGTGGGTCACGCCGACGATGCACTTGACGTCACAGTTGTTCTTCCCGGCTGCGCTGCTCGTGGCGGTGCTCGGCCAGCGACTGTGGGGCCTCCGGATCGCGGTGAGCCGCGCCGTCGCCTGGTCGCTGCTCACCGCCAGCCTGTTGGCCGGCTACGTCGCGACGGTGGCGACGATCGGGCTGCTCCTCCCCGATCTCACCGCCGGCGTCGGGCGAGTCGTCGCGGCGGCACTGGTCGCCGCAGCGGTCGAACCCGTGCGACGGTGGGTGCAGCGCCGGGTCGACCGGCTCGTGCACGGTGACGCCCGTGAGCCGCTGTCGGCGGTCGCCAGCGTCGGCGGACGGATCGCCTCGCCGCGCGACCCCGAGCTGCTCCTGTCGAGCTTGCTCGAGGGCGTGGTCGAGTCGTTGCGACTGGCCGGGGCGGCCATCGACGTCACCGCCGACGGACACCCCGGCACACTGACGGTCGGCCGCCTCGGCGACGCGGACGACGTCGCGCTCCCGCTCCTCGTCGACGACGAACTGGTCGGCGCCCTGACCGTGTCGCCGCGGCCCGGTGAGCGACTCGACCAGCGCACGCGCCGGGCGCTCGACTCACTCCTGCCGACGCTGGCCGTCGCCGCCCTGCTCGCGGTCAAGGTGGGTGAGCTCGCCGAGTCCCGTGCCCGGCTCCTCACCGCTCGCGACGAGGAGCGGCGGGCGGTCAGGCGCGAGCTGCACGACGGCTTCGGTCCGGCCCTCGCCGGGATCGGATACGGGCTCAGCGCGGTGCGCAACCTCATCGGCGCCGACCCGGCGAAGGCGGTGGAACTGCTCGACCGCCTGGGCCACGAGATCGACGCTCGGGTCGAGGACGTGCGAACCCTCGCCCGCGATCTCGTGCCGCCGGTGCTGCTCGAACTCGGCCTCGTCGCCGCGCTCGAGGAGTTGGCCGAGCGCCACCGCACGAGCGGGGT
>NZZV01000141.1 GCA_002698945.1 Acidimicrobiaceae bacterium | reverse complement strand
GCCGCCGCTCTCGACGGCACCATCGAGGTCAGCAATGGCCCGGCCGGCGGAGCGTCGTTCACGGTCCGTCTCCCGACGGACGGTACGCTCGCCTGATGGCAGAACCAGTCGTCGTCGCACTCGATAGGGCGCAGTCGACGCTCGACGAGCTGGATCGGCGGTGTTGCGATGCCGGTCGAAGCCCTCGCCTCGCTGCCCTCGCCGCGAAGCTCACCGAGATCCGACATGCGGCCCATCAGCCAGTCGGCGCCGAGCCAGATGAGCTCGACGACCTACTGCAGGAAGCTGGCGCGATGGTCGGAGCGTTGCAGGTTGGATGTTGCGCACCGAATCGCCTGCCGCTGTACGCAACGCTGCTCGAGCAACTGAATGTGGTCCAGCGGCACCTGACTCCCATGCACTGAGCGGACGCATCGCAGATGGTCGTCCAGATACTGGCGGCCCGGATGGGGCCATCCGCCCGAGCTGCCAACCTGGTGACCTGTCCTACGCACGGTCGCATCCTGGGGACCGCGCCGCCCGCATTGGTGATCCCCGCGATTGAGCCGCTCCGGCGATGCGAAGGCGGTCTCCGGGCTATCCGTGGTCCATCGTCTGACGGTCGAACCATGCGTGTAACGCTTCGACGAGCCTGTAGTCGGAAGTCGTGTAGACGAGCTGTGCCCCGTCGTCGAGTTCGGTGTAGTCGACTCTGATCTCGCGATGCCCGGCGCGCAACTTATCGAGGCCCGGCATGTCCATGCCGTGGATCTCGGCGGGGTCTGAGTAGTCGCCGCGGCGAAACGACTCCGCTTCGGCAAGCAGATGTTCGCGGATCAACGCCACTTGTTCGGCGTCGTCGGGATCGATCGCTGCCACGGTCTGCGCGCCACCGGTCGGCAACTTCTCGAAGGTGTGTGTCGTCTTGTCGAGATCGAACGGCATGACCTCAGCCGCCCGCTGGTCGATGAGTTCCGCTTCGCTGGGTGAGTCGCTCGCACCGCACGCCGCGCCTGCGACAATCGACACCACGACGAAACCCAACCGGACATGTCTCATTGTTCCTCTTGCTAGTGCCGCGTCAGGCAACGTTTGCGCGTTTGACGTAGTCGCGGAGGGTTCGGTCGTGTGCGTTGCGGTTGCGCCAGATGATGTAGCGGCGGATCATGCTGGCTTGCTCGCGGTGTGAGGCGTGGTCGGTGCCGTCGAGGGTGAAGTAGCGCAGCGCCTGGAACTGGGCTTCGATTCGGTTCAGCCACGACGAGTAGGTCGGTGTGTAGGCGAGTTCGACGTTGTTCGCCGCGGCCCACTCACCGACCCGCTGGTCGGTCTTGGTGGACAGGTGCGGTGCGAAGTTGTCGAGCACGATCCCGATCCGCACGTCGGGCGGATACCAGGAGCGGATGTAGCGCAGGAACCGCAAGAACGCGGTCCGGTCCTTGCGGGCGACGATGTGTCCGTAGAGGCGATCGCGGTTCAGGTCGTAGGCGCCCATCATGTGCCGCACTCCGTGGGGACGGTTGTAGGTGGCCCGTCGCCGGCGACGCCGCGGCGCATCGACTTGGCCCTTGCCGGCAGCGACTGGTGCCCACTGTTTGCCGGGGTGGGGTTGCAGGTTGAGCGGTCCGAACTCGTCGACGCAGACGATCACGGTCGGATCACCCTCACCGGCCTCGACGGTGCCATCGGCGATCGCGTAGAGCTCGAGGATCCGGTTCTTCTTGGCTTCGAAGTCCGGGTCGTTCGATTGTTTGAAGGTCTTGATCACTTGAAACGACACGCCCTCCTCGCGGAGCAGAACCCGGAGGCCCTCATGGCTGATGTCGTCGACCACCCCCTCAGCGACCAGGAACTCAGCGAGCTTGCTGAGTGACCAGGTCGAGAACGGCAACCCGTGATCTTGGGGTCGCGACAACGCGATCTTCTTGATGTCTTGGCGTTGGGGCAGCGTGAACGTCGGCGGGCGTCCACCGGCGTACTTCGGCGTCAACGAGTCGAAGCCGTCGGCGTTGAAGTTGTGGATCACCTCACGCACCCGATCCGGCGACGTGAACGCGATCTCAGCGATCTGGGCCACCGACATGCGCTGTGCGGACCACAACACGATCTGGGCTCTTCGCCACCGGACGACGGAGCCCGTGCCACGCCGGATGATCTGCAACAACTTCTGGCCCTCTTGAGGGGCCAGGTCTCTCACGACGACACGTTTGGCCATCCACCAAGGAAAACAGATCCGACGACCTCAGTGGTGGACGCGCGACCCAACAACGTTGCCGGTCACGGCACTAGTTTGCTGCGACGAGCAGGGAAGCCTGATCGACTCCACCGTTGTTGGAGAAGTCAGGTGGGGGACGATTTATCGAACGCGGCCGCGACCAACGTTGGGCTGTCGCTCGTGTAGCCGACCCATGCATGCGAAGGTCTCCAAGTCGGGCCTTCGCTTCTTCGCCCACGATCGCGTTTCTCCGGACTGTCCCTCGAACGGTGAGACAGCTGCGCATCGCGAGCTCAAGGCTGTGATCGCAGCAACCGCTCGCGCGATCGGGCTCGAAGCGGAGATCGAGGCGTCCGAATCCGGTTGGCGAGCTGACGTCTTGCTGATCGAGAACGCCACGGGTCGAAGGGTGGCTTTCGAAGCCCAGCTCGCGGCGATGACCGCCGACGTCGGCAAGGAGCGCACCGAGCGGTACGCAGCGAGCGATGTTGAGGCGGTTTGGGTCTCGAATCGCACTGCGAGCTGGCTGTTCCAGATCCCCGGAGTCAAGATCGTGGTGACTGGAGAGCCAACCGTCGAGTTGGGCTGTGCGAAGTGGTCCGGCTGGTGGCGGCCCGCACCCGCGATCACGCTTGCGACGTTCATGCGGTCCCTCTTCGCTCGACGGCTCGTGTGCCGACAACTGGACGGTTGGCTGGAAGTGACGTTGGCCAGAGGCGACGGCGTGATCGACCGTCCGTTTCCATCGCCCGTCGTGTGGGCGAAACCTTCCGAGTGGGACACGTATCAGCAGCATCTCAGACGGCGAGAGGCTGAATGGGAGCGGCAACGCCGAGACGCCGGGACGCATGCGGCGAACATCGCTGCCCTCGCCGAGCGACAACAACGCCTTGTTCCGCTTGCCGTCGATCGAGCGAAGCAGCAGACCGGCCTCACGGCCTGGGCTGGCGAGCAGGAGAAGTGGTACGCGATGGGCGTTCCGATCTTCCTCCGAAACAACCACCGGCTCTCGGACGGCGAGCATCTCTGGGGTGTGGTCTGCCCAGTCGCGAGTCGCGTGGGTTCGTGGGCACAGTACAAGTGGAGGGGCGTCACCGTCGTCGCCGCTGACGAGCGGGAGCGTCGGAGGCTTGATCTTGCGATGCACGGCGCCGTGAACGTGATTGTGCTCGGCGCCGAAGCAACCGGACCGTAGGTTTCGTGGAACGCGAGCTGGCCCTCGTCCGCGGGCGAGTTGCGGCTGGAGGTGGGCGGCTGCTCACGTCGAGTGGTCATGGCGTTGGGCGATGAAGTCCTCGATGTCGGTCACGGTGAAGCGGACGCTTCGGCCGATGCGGATGGGTGTGAGTTCGCCGTTCCAGATGAGGTGGTAGACGGCGGTCTTGCCGATCGCGAGCATGTGGGCGACGTCGGCGACGGTGAGCAGCAGTGGGGCGGGCGCGGGTCGACTCGCGGTGCGCGATGCACTTCGGGGTGATGCGATGACCGAGTTCGAGACGGAGTTGGCGTTCGTGGCTGATCGGGTTGCGCTCATGTCACCAACGTTGTGACCGGGACGTCCCCGATTTGGTCCCGGCCGCCGTCCCGATCAGCAACGAGAGCAACTCGCTCACGTCTCGCAGCGTCTCCTCGGCACCGTGCATCACTGGATCGCTCGCTCGGGTGGAGGGCGTGCCGTGGCCCGCCTGCGGCGGGCGTGCCGTGTCGGCCCGGCGGTCGAGTGGTGTCAAGCCCCTCGCAAGCTCGGGGCCAAGCCCTTCGGGTTGACACCACTCGACCGCCGGACCTGGGCCCCGTAGGGGCAAGTCCCGGCCAGCTGGTCGGGATCACCCGCTCGGTGGGGCCGGACCTTCGGGAAGTCGGCCGGTCCCACCGGGCTCGACCCCGAAGGAGCCGTCATGGACACCACCGTTCAAACCACCAAGCCGACGCACGCCGCCGAATCCTGGCCCGACGAGATCGTCGTGACCGCATGGCGCGACCCCGTCGTGGAGCAGATGCCCGGCGCAATGGCGACCGGCGGTGACGAGGTGCTCGTGTGGTGGGTCAGCACACTCGGGCCCACCGCCACACTCGCCGCCCGGCACCTCGCGCTCTACGCCGCAGATGGGGATTCGATGTGGCCGATCGACGAACTCGCTCGCACCTTCGGCGTCGGCCCATCGATCATGCTCCGCGCCCTGGACCGGCTCGTCCGGTTCGGCGTGATCGACCGCCGACGCAACATCGTCGCCCTCCGGCTGATGCTCAGCCCGCTCACCGCCAACCAACGCGAGCGGCTGCCCCGCTACCTCGCCGACGCCTACCAGCCGTCATGAACATCGAACAGGCCGACGAGGAATGGCGAAGTCGAGCCGCCTGCCGTGGCCTTCCGACGAACATGTTCTACCCGGTGCCCGGCGTGCCGGTCGGCTCGGCGCTCGCTGTATGCGCTCAGTGCCCTGTCCGAGCCGAGTGCGATGAGTTCGCCTCCTCGACGGCGGAAGTCCACGGCGTCTGGGGCGGACGCACGGAGGGCGAACGAGCCGCAGCCGCCGGCACCGCCGCCACATCGAGGCGCCGCCGTCCGGGCCCGGCGCCGCTGTTGGACGACGAAGCCCTAATCGATCTGATGTGGATGCTCGACCCCGACCGACCCGCCGCAGCACAGCTCCGCGCCCGTCTCCGAGTCAGCGTGCCCACCGTGTACAAGTACCTCCACCGGGCCAAGCAGCTCGGTGTCGTCGAGCGTCGCGGTCGTCAACTGTTCCCGGCCAGCTGACCGGGCCGAGGAACGCAATGTAGAGCGCCCGCGAGGTGGTGTGCCGTGGCCCGCCTTCGGCGGGCGTGCCGTGTGGGCCGCTGCGCGGCCGCTGTCAAGCCCCTCGCAAGCTCGGGGCCGAGCCCTTCGGGTTGACAGCGCCCGCTTCGGCAGCGGCCTGGCCCATACGGGCGAAGCCGCCCCACCGACCGAGGAGCATCACCATGCGAGCTGACGACCTGTTCACCAAGATCACCGCCGAACTCATCGACGACATCGAGACCGGCAGCGCCGGAACCTGGCGCATGCCGTGGCATACCCTCGCCGACGCCGGCACACCCGAGAGCGTCGGCGGACGCCGCTACCGCGGTCTCAACTCCCTGTGGCTCCCGATGGTCGCAGCGGCCAACGGATGGACCTCCGGCATCTGGGCCACGTACCGAGGCTGGCAACGACACGGCGCCCAGGTCCGTCGCGGCGAGCGCGCGACCCAGGTCGTGCTCTGGAAGCAAACCCGACCCGCCGACCGCAACGACACACGCGACGACAACGACGCCGAGCGCCAGCGACCACGCCTGTTCGCCCGCACCTACGCGGTGTTCGCTGCCGAACAGGTCGACGGAGCGGACGACCTGCTCGCGCGGCGACGTCTCGAACGCGACACCCCCGACCGGATCGAGACGGCCGAACGGTACTTCGCGGCGATCGGTTCACGCGTCGAACAGGGCGGGAACCGCGCCTACTACCAGCCCACAACCGACGAGATTCACGTCCCTGCCCTCGAGCAGTTCGACCAACCTGCCCACTACTACGCCACCCTCGCCCACGAACACGCCCACTGGACCGGCCACGCCGACCGCCTCTCGCGCGACCTCACTGGACGCTTCGGTGACGACGCCTACGCGGCCGAGGAACTCGTCGCCGAGCTCGCCGCTGCGATGTGGTGCGCGCAGCACGACATCAGCGCCGTCACCCGACCCGACCACGCCGCCTACCTGGCCGGCTGGCTCCGCATCCTCCGCGCCGACACCCGCGCCCTGGTCACCGCTTCCAGCAAGGCTCAGGCCGCCGTCGACTACCTCAACGACACTGCCGGCGTCGGGGCCGACAGCGAGAGCGCCGCCTGAAACCGACCGCTCCGAGTAGGGCGGAGCACGTCCGACTCGAGTCGACGAGTTGCCGCCGCTCCGGCCGGGAACTGGTGTGCCGTGGCCGCCCTCCGGGCGGCGTGCCATTGCGCCATCGAGTTCTACAGTTCGCGGCGAGGCCGCGCTTCTACTGTTCGTCACATGGATCGCAGCCCGGAACACGCAACGTCGCCTAGGCCCTACGACTGGTCACGCTTCGGATGCCACCGGCTTCGTGCGCCGGCGGCGACACTCGTCGACTCGCCACTCGGCTACGACGAGCACGGCTGGCTCGCGACGATCTGGCCTGCGCCGGCTTCGGCCCTCGGGTGGACCCGACTCGTGTGGAGCGCCGATTCGATCAACGGCGGCTGGACACTCCCGGCTCGAATCGCGGGTGGCGACGTCGTCGAGTTCGGCGCCGACCGCGACGGTCGAATTGTCCGGTGGTACGGCATCGTCGACAGCTACGACGCAGTCGAGTGGCTCACCCTGCGAGGCCCGTACCCGGAACCTGGTGCCGCGCACGCCGACGCCGAACGCCTCCTCGCACGACTCCGCTTCGAACCGGCACGACGAACTCGAGCCTCGCGGCCACCTTGCACCCGCACCAGACGCGGGACGTAGCCAACGTCTTCACACAGACGATCACCACACGTGGTGTGCACGACGTCCCGCCGCCCGGGACGAGTCCGAGGACGCTGCCGGGGACGTTGGTTCGGTCCGATCGACGGGTGCTCAGCATCGCCAAGCTCCGTGTCGGCCAAGAGGCATACCAGCTGTCCGGCGTCGCACAATCGCTCGACGACTACTACACCGGCCGCGGCGAAGCCGACGGACAATGGATGGGCGCCGGAGCCGAACGCCTCGGCTTGAGCGGACAGGTGGTGGGCGACGACCTACGCGCCGTCCTGGCCGGCATCGCGCCCGGCACCGGCGGGCTCTCCCCGAACGGTGACACGATCCGGCCCCACCCTCGGCGGGTCCCCGGCTTCGACCTCACCTTCAAAGCCCCCAAATCCGTGTCGGTGCTGTACGCCGTCACCGACGACCCGCGCGTTCAGGGAGCGATCATCGAGGCAGGTGAGTCGGCCGTGCGCGACACCCTCGCCTGGCTGGAACGCGAAGCGATCCATATCCGACGCGGCACCGGCAACGAACGATTCCTCGACTCGCTCGCCGCACGCGACCCCCGGGCCGCCGAGCAGGCCCGCATCCGAACCCTTCCAGCACGAGGCATCGTGGCAGCAGCGTTTCGGCACCGCACCAGCCGCGCCGGCGACCCACTGCTCCACTGGCACACCCTCGTCGCCAACCTCGCCGAAGGACCCGACGGTCGCTGGAGCGCCTTCGTCCACCCCGACCTGTACAGAGCGGTGCGTGCCGCAGGTGAGGTATTCCAAGCAGCGATGCGCCACGAGCTCACCGAACGACTCGGGATCGAGTGGCGGCCAGGCCGCCACGTACCTGAGATCGCAGGAGTGCCACAAGCGTTGTGTGACCAGTTCAGCAAGCGCTCCCACCAGATCGAAGCGTGGCTCGAAGCAACCGGTACACCCAACGATCGGGAGGGCCGCCAGAAGGCGGTCCTCGCCACCCGTCGCGCCAAACCAGAACTCGAGTCCAGTCGCTTCGACGCAGCGTGGAAGGCCGAATCGATCGCCGCCGGATGGGGCCCGGACGCGGCCGAGAGCCTGCTCGCGTCGCTCGCTCCGACCGCACAACCTGACGCCTCAAGGTGGACGCAGACCGAGAGGGCCAGCAGCGAGCATCCCGACGAACGCCTCGTCGACCCTGATCGTTGGGTCAGCGACATCCTCGCCGAACTGACGAACGACGACTCGACCTTCACCCGTACCGATCTCGTCCGCGCCGTCGCTGGTGCGCTCGGCGAGGGCGCCACCGTCGCCACGGTCGAGCGCATCGCCGCATCCGTTCTCGCATCGGCCGACGCCGTACCCGTGGCTGCCGCCACCACCGAGCGACGCTGGACCTCCGCCGACCTGCTGCGCGTGGAACACCGGTTTCTCGGCGCGATCGACGAAGGCCAACGGCGCGTGCCCCTCGATCCTGACACCGCTGAACGCGTGCTCAAGTCGCGCTCCAATCTGGGAGACGACCAGGTCGCCGCCGTCCGAACCCTCGCCGCAGGCACCAACGCAGTCAGCGTGCTCGTCGGCCCGGCCGGCACCGGCAAGACCTACACACTCGACACCGTTCGCGAGATCTACGAATCCGCCGGCTATCGGATCGTCGGCGCCGCACCGTCGGCGCGAGCAGCCATGGAACTCCAGAACGGGGCTGGGGTGCGATCCGCCACATTGCACCGGCTGGCGGGGGAGTGGTCCCGCGGCCGCGACGGTCCCGACACGCGCACCCTTCTCGTCGTCGACGAAGCCGCCATGGCAGGTATCCGCGACCTCGAGGCCCTCGTCGCCACCACCGTCCGGGCAGGCGGTCGAGTCATCCTCGCTGGCGATCACCGTCAGCTCCCCGAAGTCACCGCGGGCGGCGGGTTCGCTGCCGCAGTCGACCACTCAGCCACCGTCGCAGAACTGACGACCAACCGCCGCCAGCAAGCGAAATGGGAGCGCGACGCGCTCACCGAGCTGCGTCAGGGCCACGTTGCAGCAGCCGTCGCCGCGTATCGCGACCACGGCCGAGTCGTCGTGGCAGACGATCGAGGCACGATGCTCGCCGCAGCGGTCGGCCGCTGGTTCGACGCGCATGACGCAGGCCAATCCGCCGTCCTGCTCGCCTCCACCAACGAAACCGTGCGAGCGCTCAACCATGCAGTTCGCGACCGCCGGACAGAACGCGGACAGACGGGACCAGTCCTCGCAGTGTTCAACGGACGCGAGTACCGGCTCGGCGAACAGGTCGTCCTCCGACGTAACGCCTACCATCAGCGGACCCTCGACGGTGCAACCACCACGGTGCTCAACGGCCAGACCGCCACCGTCATTGAGGGCAAAGCGGATCACCTCGTCGTACGACTCGACCGGCACGACAACCGGGTTGCATTGCCGGCCGCCTACGTCGAGTCGAGCGTCGACTACGGCTACGCCCACACCGCCCACCGGGCGCAGGGCGGAACCTGGGACGTCTCGATCGGCGTCGGCGTCGAGGGCCTGTATCGCGAAGCCGGTTATCTCCTGATGTCCCGCGGCCGCGAGGAGAACTGGCTCGTGGCAACCGCGACCGAGATCGAGCAGATCGATCGCGACCTCGACCGACACGACCAAGGCCTCGCCAGTCCCGACGACCACGTCGACGTAGATGCCGAGCTGGTGCGGCGCCTCAATCAGTCGCGGGCCAAGCTGCTCGCTTCCACCCACGACCCGCACGCAGAACAGATCACACGACTCGCCGAGTCGGTCGATCTCGCCGCACTCGAGACATGGGCACGCCACGCCAGCGTCGCCGAGCACCAAGCCAGCACTGCGATCGGGAGCACTCCGACCCGCCTGCTGGCGATGATCGAGCGCGCCAGCCACACTTCCCGCCACATCGAGATCGGCCAGACCGTCAAGGCGCTCGACCGGCACAACATCGGCGCCGTTGTCGGACTCGACGATCGCCGCGGGAGAGTAGCCATCGAATTCGTGTCGGCCGAAGGACACACAGCGCAGCGGTCATTGCCATGGCAGACCGTCGAGATCCTCGACGATGAGCCACCGGAACGAATACTCGACCCCGTCACAGCGGCCCTGCTCGACAACGTGCTGGGAGAGCACGGTCGCCAGATCGACGAGTGGTATCGACATCTCGCATCCGCTGGGGTCGAACCCGACGACGCGCACGTCTACGCATCGGCGGCCCGCCTGCGAGTCGACCGCTGCGCCGCAGCACTCGCCGCCGATCAGCCCGGCTGGCTGACGGCGCTGATCGGAATCCGACCCGCCAAGGCGATGCCTGCGCAGGTGTGGGACGACGCCGTCAGAGACATTGCAGCTCAACAAGTGCGCGCTCGTGACGCCGGGCAGCGAGCGGACGTCGACACCGACCTGGCCGAGCGGATCGCGGCAGCACGGGTCTGGTTGGCCGATTACACCGACACCCCCGATGTGCCGATCGTCGAACCTCGCGGCCGCAACGAGATCATCGAGCGACGGCGGGAACTCCAAGGAATCCTCGATTCGGCGCCGCCCGACTATCGACCGCTCATCACCCAACTCCGAGATGGCGGCCAACTGTCCTTCGACGGCACCACCGAACTCCTCGCCGACGCGCTCGCCGCACAAGACGTCCGCCGACGGTGGATCCTCGCCCACTGGCCCTACGTCGTCGAGTACGCCGAGACCACTAGCTCGCTCGAAGCGATGATCTCTCCGACGCTCGACATCGAGCCCGCCGACTACATGTAGGGTCCGGCTGCCGGCTATCTCTTGACTGCAGGGATCTTCGCGGAAACTTTGGAGACACAGGTGGTCGCCCGGGAGTATCGTCACCTCCTACGATGTGATGTCGAGCCTGCCCGGGCTACCGGACGCGGCAGCGCAGCGCGGAGGTTCCCGAAGTGACTCGGTACCGCGTAACTCTCGACGAGATTCACTGCAAGCGCCAGCGAAGCCCTGGTGAGTACCGAGACGAGGTCACTCTGTCGTTCGGTTGGCAAGTTGGCCTCGCCACAGCGGTCGACAATCCGCACTTAGGAGGCGAGATGCTCTCGCACCCACTTGGCGGCCCCACGAAGGCGACCGCTACTTCCACTTGTTCGGTCCGGGCACGAAACTCGCGCTGAACGACGGACAGGAGCGATTCGGATACTGGCCGGATCGGGAATGGAGCTTTGAGATCGACATTCCCCCGGCTGGAGAGACCTCTGCCGTCCCTACCCTGCGGATTTCGGCCCAGAACACGCGTGGCATTTCGGACCCGTACGCCGTCTCGAAGGTGGTGCTGTCTCTCGCAGCGGCGGCGGGATTCGGTGTCGCCGGAGCGGGACTCGGACTGGCGTTCAAGACTGCGAAGGAGGCCAGTGCAGCATTGGCTGTCGTCCTCGGCGGTGCGGGTGGTGCGTTGTCGGAAGGAGCAAAACTGCTGCTCAAGGCTTTCACGCCGGACGATTGGCCGGAGTGTGCCCTGCCCGTTTTCGACGCCGTGGTTCCGTTGACCCTGGAGGACTTGGATGTCTACGGGCGGACGTTCACGATTGGAAGCGACCGAGGCCTCGTGCAGCGGGAAGGATGCAAGGATCCGGAGTACACGGTCACGCTGAGCTTTGAACCAGTTAATCCGCCGGTCGGGCAGTTTGGCAAGCCCCAGAAGGTGGCGAGCCGGAAGTACACAGTCGTGAACGCGCCCGGCAAGGCAACACAGTGGAAAGGCCTCTGGCTCTCGGCCCCCGAGGTTGTGCCGACTGTCAGCGTGTGGATCTCGCCGAGCCCCGCCGATGCGAACGCCCCCGCCGGACCCCAGCGATACTCGGTTCGTATCGACGAGCGCATTCGGAACGAGGACGGGTCCACGTACGAGGTACTTGCAGGCGCCGAGTTTGACTTCCTCGAACCGGTGTCTCGGGGGGATCTCCTCTACTGGGGAACCGTCGTGCTTGCCGAACGCAAAGAGTTTGCAGCGGTCCCGGACCCGAACTGGAGGCGCACGTTCGAGTTGGCGACGCGGGTTGGTGACCAGCTCCCCGAGGAGTTGGAGATCGCGGGTGCCGGGCTTGTGGCCGAGGCGGCACCCTTGCTCGCATCGACCACGTCGGAAGCGCGGTTGATCCATACCCTCGACTCGGGACAGGCGCTGGCCGATGCGTGGTACGGCCGGCTTCGCCCACCCGAGGATGAGGACGGAGTTGTCACTATCACGCCGGTCGATCGAGCGCGCCTGCCGAT
>NZZV01000140.1 GCA_002698945.1 Acidimicrobiaceae bacterium | reverse complement strand
CTGGGAATCGGAGATCGGCCCCACGCCCGCACCGCCCGCCGAGGGACTCATCGACACCGCCGATTCGGTGACGGACGTGCTCACCTGGCGCCGGGTCGACGGCGGGGAGGGCTGAACGGTGTTCCCGATCCCGAACCCGATCTCCATCTTCACCTCGGTTGCCTCCGACGTCGTCGGCTGGGCGTGGGACAAGGTGATCCAGGGCATCTACACGTGGTTCGCCAACGGGATCCTGCTCCTCATGGAGTGGGTCTGGAACATCCTGGACGAGACCACCACTCCGAGGCTGACCGAGGACTGGTTCGCGAACGGCATGATCGGTCCGATTGCCGGCGTCGCACTCGGGATCACGCTCGCGATGATGCTGGCGTCGGCGATCCAGGCCGGCCTTGCCGGTCGACCGGAGCTGATCGTCGACGCGCTGAAGGAAGGCCCGAAGGCGATCGTCGCCACGGCGCTCACTGTCGTCGTCCTCGACGTGATGCTGCAGGGCGCCGACATGCTCGCCGAGGTGGTCTGGCAAGGAGGTCGCCAGGACACGATGACCGTCCTCGACGGGCTTGCCGACACGATGGGCGCGGCCGGTGGCGGGTTCGCTGCGACGTTCCTCGGCCCGCTGGCGCTGTTGTTCGGAATGATCGGACTGATCGTGACGGCGGTCGTGATGTTCATGCGGATGTCGCTGCTCTACCTCGTCGCAGCATTCGCCCCGATCGTGTGGTCGGCGTCGGTCTCGCCGGTGATGCGGGGGAGCGGACGTCGTCTCGTTCACCTCGCCGTCGCGCTCGTGCTCGCCAAGCCGGCGATCACGGTCACCTTGGCCGTCGGCATGAAGCTGCTGGCCAACACGGGCGCTGCTCCTGGGACCGACGGTGCGAGCGAGGGTGCCGCCGCGGTGGGCACGCTCTTCGCCGGGTTCACGGCTATCGGCATCGCAGGCCTTTCACCGGTCGTGCTGTTCCGCCTGCTGCCAGGAGTCGAGGGTGCCTCGTCGACGACTGGGGTCGTCGGCGGCTGGGGCCGATCGGCGATGACGATCGCCCAGGGTGCGATGCTCGCCAAGTCGTTCGGCGCATCTCGTGGTGCCTCGGCGGCATCGCGCTCGCTGCCGGCGACCTCGAACCTCTCGTCAGGGCTCATCGGATCGCAGTCGTCCGGTCGATCGCGCGCCGGAGGAGTCGGGCCGACGCCTACCCCGCGCCCGTCGAGCACCTCGTCGCGAGCCGCGACGGCGCCCGCGGTGACGACGAGACAGGAGCCTTCGGCTGGCTCCAGCGAACAGGATGAGGCCGTCCGATGAGCGAGTCGACCGGAGATCGGCCCGCCGAGGCGGTCCGCTACCACTTCGGGGATGGCACACGTGCGGGTGTGATGCTCGGTTTGTCGCTCCGCCAGGCCGCACCGCTGGTTGGGGGAGCCGTCTGGCTGACGCTCGCCCTCATGATCGGAAGTCCGATCCTCGGCCTCTGCGGACTCGTCGTCGCTGCGGTCATGTCGTTCGGTCGATGGCGCGGCAGCCCGCTCTACGAGGTGGCCGCTCCAGGCATCCGACTCTCTGCCCGCCGGCTTCGCGGGCGATCGACGTGGACGCGCCGATCGCTCATCGGCTCGGCCCACGATGGCGTCGACGACCTCCCCGAGCCGATGGCTGGCCTCGAGCTGCACGAGGCGCAGATCGACTGGACGGGAGCATCGCACGCGGCTGGCCTGATCCGCGACCGCGCGACCGGGACGGTGTCGCTCGTCGTTCATGTACTGGGAGACGGATTCGCCGTCGCCGGAGCCGTCGAGCAGGACGAGCGTCTTGCCGCATGGGGCGGCGCACTTGCGCCGCTCGCCCGCGACCGATGTCCTGTCGCTCGGATCACCTGGCAGGAGTGGGCGCACACGATCGGTGTCACGTCGCATCGTGAGTTCCTCGGATCGTTGCCGGACGACGGTCGGCGCTCCACCCCGGCCGGCGTGGACTACGAGGACCTGCTGTCGATGCTCGACGCATCGACGATCGCTCATGACGTCCTGCTGACGCTCACGGCCGACGTGCGGCGGATTCCGGGACGTCGCGGTCGCAGCTCTTGGGACGTGAGCGCAGAGGCGCTGGTCGCCGAGGCGAGCCAGCTCGCAGCGCGGCTGACGTCGGCCGGGCTCGTGGTCTCGAGCCCGTTGGCGCCTGCCGAGGTCGCCACTGCGGTCCGGCTGCGTTCGGACCCGACCCGCTCACCGGCCAGCGCGGCGTCGTCGCTCGCCGCTGCTGCCGGTCACGGCGTGGCTGAGTGGGGCCCGATGGCGGCCGATGCCGACTGGAACCACTGTCGAGTCGAC
The DNA here is from genome assembly GCA_002698945.1 of Acidimicrobiaceae bacterium. GTDB lineage: Bacteria > Actinomycetota > Acidimicrobiia > Acidimicrobiales > Ilumatobacteraceae > Ilumatobacter. Next base: position 18,749 of record NZZV01000140.1, on the reverse strand, counting down.
GGATCCTTTCACCGGTCGTATCGGGTGGTCAGCTGGCCGATGCTCCCGGTGTCTGCAGAGTGGATGAGCCCGCTGATGGTCGGTGGCGGCCAGACCCGAACGGTCACGATCGTGATGGAACCCGTTCCGATCGCGCAGGCGGCACGCGAGGCGAACCGTCAACTCACGTCTCTGGAATCGGACCGCGACGAAAAGGCCCGCAAAGGCTTCCGCTCGACGGCGCGGGAACGTCGACGCATCGACGACGTGGAATCGCGCGAGCAGGAGCTCGCGTCCGGACATCCCGAGTTCCGCCACGTCGGATTCGTGACCGTGACGGCGGCAACGCTGGACGAGTTGGAAGGGGCCTGCGCGCAGGTCGAACAAGACGCAGCCCAGTCGATGCTCGACATCCGATCGCTCTCGGCACGCCAGGGCGAGGGATGGGTCGCATCGCTTCCGCTCGGCCGTTCGGTCCGTCGAGGCGTGTGGTCGTGAGGATCCGACGGCGCAGGGCATCGAAGCGACGAGGTCGTGCACTCCCGTCGGAACGCCGCGTCGAAGGCCGGTCGGCGCAGTTCGAGTCAGCCGCTCCGGCCAGCGAGTCGAAGGAAGACCCGACCTCGAGGGCGCGACCCGGCGGAGGGCGGGTCGGCATCCCCGTCGACTGGTCGCGCTCGACGCTCGCGCACCTGCGGTCGGTCTACCCGTTCCATACCTCGGCCGGATTCGGCGAGCGCGGCGCGCTGATCGGGGCCGACGTGACCGGAGGGTTCCGGGGCTTCTACTTCGACCCGTTCGAGTTCTACGGGGCCCAGCACCTCACGAACCCGAACATGATCGTGATGGGTTCGGTCGGGTTCGGCAAGTCCGCCACGGTCAAGGCGCTCATCCGCCGCCTACGGGCGGTGTACGGACCGCAGCGCTACCTCGCGGTCATCGACCCCAAGGGGGAGTACGGCTCGATCGCGGACGATCTCGGTCTGGCCGTCATCAAGCTGTTCCCGGGCTCGGGAGGCGCTCGGATCAACCCGATGGACCCCGGTCGCGGCGGGGACGACTCCGTCCTCGACCGCCAGACGCTCGCCGCCGACCTCGTCGCGGGCGTCCTGGCCCGACCGCTCTCACCGCTCGAGGACGCCGTGCTCGGCTGGGGCATCGAAGCCCGGTGCGGGACCGGCGCACCGTTCACGCTCGCCGACCTGCACGCTGAGATTCTCGACCCGCCGGCCGACCTCGTCCGCCTGTCGCGCCACAGCCCGCTCGAACTCGCCCGGGCGACGGCACCGGTGTCGTTCGCGCTCGACAAGCTGTGCTCCCGAACGCTACGAGGCATGTTCGACGGCCCCACGACCGTCGACATCGACTGGAACGACGGACCCGGCGTCGTCATCGACCTGTCCGCCGTCTACAACAACCGCGAGGCGCTGCCACTCGTGATGATCGCGGCCACCCACTGGCTGACCGCAGCGCTGCGCGGGCGACCCGAGCGCCGATCGATCCAGGTGATCGACGAGGCGTGGGCCGCCGTCCGTCATGGCGCTGCCTACCTCCAGGGCTCGCTCAAGCTGTCGAGGACCTACGGCATCTCCACCGTGCTCGTCTGCCACCGACCGTCCGATCTCACTGCGCAGGCAGACGACGGCACCGCTGGATCAAAGATCGCTGCAGGGCTGCTCTCCGACATCGAGACGAGAGTGCTGCTTCGCCAGCCGCCGGAGCAGGTGGCCGAGACCACGAAGCTGTTCGACCTGACCGAGCGGGAACGGCAGTGGCTCGGTCAACTGGTCAAGGGTCGGGCGCTCTGGAAGGTGGGTGCGCGAACGGCCTGCGTCCATGCCGTACTGACGCCAGGAGAACGGGCGCTGTTCGACACAGACCAGAGTATGAGCTCGTCGACCCAGGTCAGCCCGTCGACTTCCGCGGGGTGAGGCGGCGTGGGTCACCGGTGGACGATCGCCGATGTGCTCGATCGAACCGACCTGCGAGCGTTGCTCGACGAGTTCGCGGTCCCCGATCGTGAGGGCCGTCGATGGCACTGTCCGCTCAGCGACCACGACGATCACCATGCGTCGGTGACGATGCACCGGGACCACCGGGGCCACGAACGGTGGCGTTGCTGGTCCGGCGACCGAGACCACCGAGGCGACGCGATCGATCTCGTGCAAGCGGTCCGCCGCTGTGACCGCGCGACCGCCATCGACGAACTCGCCACCCGCGCCGGCATGTCACCGGATCGCGAACTGCCACCGGTTCCGACACGTCGCCCGGGTCCGAAGCCGGCCACGCATCCCGACGATCGAGTGATCGCGTACGCCACGGTGTGTGCTCGCCTGCTGTGGTCGCCACTTGGTACGGAGGTGCGGGATTGGCTTCATGGCCGAGGACTCGACGATGACGTGCTCCGAGCGAACCGGGTCGGCGCCGACCCAGGCCGAGCCCGACTGCGACGCGGCAAGGGAATCCCGTACGGCGCGGGACCGGGCGCAACGTTCCCGGCGCTCAACCCAGCGGGTGAGATCCGCTATGTCCAGACCCGAGCCCTTGAACCTCGGCCCGGCTACGGCAAGTACGACAACCCGTCGGCCGCGATGGCGCCGAACCCACGACTCTCCGTCGCCTTCCCTCCGACCCGGAACGGCAGCGACCAGCTCGTCGTGTGCGAGGGCATCCCCGACTCGCTCGTCGCCGCACAAGCCGGCTTCCGAGCCATCGGGCTCCTCGGCACGAACGCGCTCGACGACTCCGTCGCAGCCCGGATCGCCAACCTTGCCGACAACAACGGCCTCGACGTAACTGTGGTCGTCGACGTCGACGACACCGGCACCGGACGTTCACTCGGTGCGCAGCTGGTTGCCCGTCTGGAGGCTGAGCACGGTGTTGCGGCACGCATCATTGAGCCGCCCGAAGGCCAGGATCTCAACACGTGGGCCCTCGCAGACCAGTGCTGGCCCACACGGTTGGCACTGCGAGATTCCCGTCGAGAGGTGCTCGGCGGTCCCGACGTCGCACAGGAATGATCGGTCGCCGTCAGTCCTACCAACCCCTCTTGGCACCTAAGGGCGGGCGGCACGTCAAATTCTCTGCAAATCCGGCGGCGAAGTCCGCGAGCGGGTGGCAGATCGCGCGATGTGGCTCGACTCAATGTGAAGACACCCCGGGCTAGTCGACTCCAGCGGAAACGGCGCGGCAAGATGTCAACGGCCCGCGACCCTCACAGAGTTGCAAGTGCCTCCTGAATCGCCACGTCTGGCCACAACGGATCGAGGAACGGGCAGTCGAACGCCGGACCGAGGTTCTGTCCCTGGAAGAACGCTCGAGCAGCGTCATGCAGTTCGCCTGGGATGAAGAGGAAGGCGACCTGATCGGGCGTGAAGCACATGTCCCCCGGCACTCGCCATTCGCGTTCCCACTCGAAGCGGTACTCCGTCGCCCCGTAGTCGCCGGGAAAGTCGATGAATGGAGTGACGCGCCAGAATGGATGATCAGCGTCCCACGGATTGAAGCCCTGCTGTCGGACAGCGGTCACGGCTTCGGCGAGTGGACTGTCCTTGTCGACATACCACACCCGGCCGCCCCCCGCTTGCACGAGGACGTCCTGACGGAAGCCAATGGCATACTTGGTCCCCCGGCGGTCGACGAGGCGGTCAAGCCGGTCCAGGGGAACCTCGCTGAAGCAGACCGACTTCTGCGTATTGCCGAGCCCGTTGAGACCACGAGCAATCCCGAACTCGCCACCGGCCATGAGGCGCTGCTCGCTGAGGATCGACATGATTGTGTCGTACCCGGATCGGTCCGGCGTCTCCTTGGCAAAGTGGACGACGTACTCCGACATGTCCCGCCAATCGGCATGGCCGCGATACCCGAGAGTCACGGGCGTCATCATCGCTCATGGGCCGGTACGCCCACGACTGGCGGCGCCACCTCTGCCGGCTCTGTGCTCGGCAACGACCAAGTTAGCTCTCCAAGAGCGAGCGCTTCGAAGGTCGCGTCCACGTCGGTCTCGGTGGGTGTGTTGAACGTGCGGTGCAACGAAACCAATCTCCTTGCGGCCCACCGCACGTCCTCGGCGACGCTGCGCACGAACGCTCCGGTGGCCTTGGACGACTCCCCTCCGTGCGCCACTGCGCTGCGGACGGCAAACACTTCGTTGTAGCGCTTCACTCGCTCGCGTCGCTTCGATGGTTCGTCCTCGAGCAGAGCAAACCGTTGTGCCATGAATCGAGACGGCAGTCCGCTTCGCGAACCTACGAGCGAGTCAAGAGCAACCCCCAGCGCCAGCGAGGCATCGGAGGAGTCGATCGCCCAGTGTGCCTCGGCAGCCCACCGCGCTGCGACACGCAGCCTGCGATAAAGAGCTTGTTCGCCCGTCGCAGCCTCGTGAACTATGGCGAAGACGGCCTCGTCCCGGAGTACGGCGTCCAGCGGCACTGGATCAGCGCTATGCCATCGCGCCGACCGCACTTGCCCCGAGGTCGGCGTCGCAAGATAGGGCTCCGACGCGATGTCCAGATGACCGTCGGGGTGGGCGGCCAACAGCTTCTCGATGGCAGGACGATGCATGGTCGTGCCTCGAACACCGGGGCGATTGTGCCCGCCCCGCAGACTCCAAAGATCCTTGCCGCTGATGTCGCCCTCGAAGAGCAGCGCGAGGTCCACTACCGCTTGGAGCCAGCGTTCCGTGTTGTCAATCGCAAGCTGACGTTGACCGTCAGTCCAATAGGCGGCAAGCACCGGGGGAGCAGACTCCTCATCCGCGGCTAGACGAGACGCCAGCCAATCGCGGCCACCTTCGCTGTCCAGGCTTTCTCTGCCCGCCGACCCCGTCCGGACAACGTCCACGAACTCCTGACTGTGCTCGCCGAGGACACCGCCCGCGATTTCCACCGGAGCGGACTGCCAAGTGACGTTTGCGACGACAAGCACGACAAGTGACGGATCTGCCTCACGCAAGCGCCTGAGCAGTTCGGTCGCTGCACGCTCGGGCTGTTGGAGCTCGCTGAGTTCAACGATCGCGGCGGCGACCACGCCCCAGAGTTCCGCGTCATCCCATCGCTGCCGGATGGGGTGTTCCTTCTGTAAGCGATGAACCACCGTCTCCAACGAGTCGATTGCAGCTGGTTCCAGAGTGACCGGTCCATTTCGCCCCGGCAGAACGGCGCGACCCGAATGGCGGTAGTCGTCGAACGCCCAGCCGTACACCCAGGGCTCGCCCGTGGAGGGTACGACTGAACTGGCGCAGCCGAGGATCAGCGCTTCGAGCTGAACTGGAGCTACCACACTCGAAGTATCGCAGTCCGCTCACTTGTTCGAGCGCTCAGTTGGGTTGCGACCTCCGTCGCTGATGCTCGCCCGGCACGTGGTGTGGCGTCGCAACGAAGCGACGCCGAATCGATACGTGGCTGACGCGTGACCGGTCCTCATCGCCTCTCGCAACCTTGGCGGTCCGAACGGCTCAAGCGACGTCGAGGGCGTGGTCGATGTACCGGCCGAGGGCTTGCCTCGCTCGTGATCCGTTCCGCCTAGTCGGGCTCGTCGATGGGAGCCCGAGTGCAGGTCGGAGAACGGCGTCGCAGAGGTTGTCCCATTGGGTGCCACTCGCCAATCCATGATCGACGGCAGCCGTCACCTCCGAGCGGAGTTGGCGGAGAGCTGATCGCAAGGCGACGAGGTCGTCGAGCTCGCCGTGGTTGTTGGTGGTGTAGCGGTCGTCGATGAGGTCGCTGGAGAGCGTCTGGGTGCGGTCCTGTCGGCGGCCCCGCGTCGAGCGATGGCGCTCAGCGCGTCGGCCGGCTCGGCGGACGAGGGTGTCAGCGATGCTCGGCTTGTCGGCCAGGGCAGCGACCGCTCCGGGTTCACATACGACGGCCGCGAGGTCGGTCATGGCGTCATCGAAGTCGGTGGAGTTGAGCCGTCGATAGTTCATCCGCAGTCTCCGGCCGAGGCCCATGATGACGATCGTGCGTGGGTCGACGCCGTAGGCGTCGGTCGGCTGGTCGACGAGCTCGGTGATGATCCCGTTCGAGTCGGGGTGGTTGAACGTGCGGATCGCGTCGAGCAGTTCGCCGACTGTTCCGTACCGGCTGAGGGTCGGTTGGCGCTTCCATCGGGGTGGGATGCGCCTGTCGGCGATGGTCTGCTCCAGCTGGTGGAGTTGGCGGTTGAGGGTGTGCACGGAGGCCTCCTGTCGTGGTGGGTCGAGGAGGCGATCGTCTGAAATCGAGTTCCCGGGAACCTTCCCGATTCGGTTCCTGATCTGGCGTTTCTCTCCCGGATCAGTTCCCGATTGCCGTTTCGGTTCCCGATTGGGTTCCCCATCGCTTCCCGACAGGTGGAGATGGATGAGCGATGGGACACGAACGCACCGAACCACCCGGCGTCGGGCTCGAGGTCGCGCTGATTGGAGCCGGGTTGGCCGTCGTTGTGGTCGGTGCGGTGACGGCGGCCGGCGCCGCGCTGTCGGGCGCTCAGGTGTCCGGCGGCTTGGGGGAGTGGCTGGGAGTCGCTGCTCGGCTCGTCACGGGAGACTCGCCGACGGCGGCGTGGGGCGAGGCTGCGACCGGCATCGGATCGGCGACCTGGTACTGGCTCTGCACGGTCGTCGTGTCAGCCGTTGCGGCTGCTGTCATCGCCGCCCTCGTGGTCGCGTGGCGTCGACTCGGCCGACCGAGCCGCGAGCGATTTGGCCAGGAACTCGACGCACACATCGCGACCCGTCGGGACGTCCTCCCGCTACGCACCGACGACTTCACACCGCCGACCGGTCGGATGCTGCTCGGGTTCCATGCTCACTCGGGCAGGGTCCTGGCGACTGAAGATCGGGAGCGGCAATCGTTGCCTCGCCGTCACGCTCGCCGGCAGGGCTCACGTGGATCGGTGGCGCTGATCGGCCCGACTGGATCGGGTAAGACGCAACTTGCCACTGCCGCTGCAGCGACCTGGGACGGCCCCGCGGTGATCGTGTCGGTGAAGCGCGACTTGTACGACGTCACCGTCGCAGCTCGGGCTGGCAAGGGCGAGGTCGCTGTCTTCGATCCCGCAGCATCTACTGGCTTGCCGTCGGCGCGGTGGTCGCCGCTGCGTCGGGTGGCGTCGGCGAAGGAGGCGTTGATCACCGGGCGGGCGCTCGCGCAGGCGATCCCGAAGTCAGGGGTTACCTCCGCCGACTACTGGGCCAAGCACGGCGAAGCGCTTCTTGGTTCGTTCATGTGCGTCGCTGGTCTGTCACAGCTCGTGAGGCTCCCAGATGCCGACGCACCGAATCCGGTCAACATGCAACAGATCGCTACGTGGGTGTCGACGGTGGCGATGGCAAACGAGCCAACGATCAATGCCCTCCTGGATCAGGGTCTGGACGAGTCGCAGCCACCCCGAGTGCAGTTGATGGCTCGCCACGCCGCGACGGCGTTCATCGGGCTGGCGAACGAGGACGACCGGATCCGTTCATCGATCTACGCCACTGCCCGCCTGGCCGTCGACCCGTGGCTCGAACCGTCGGTGGCGCACACCGCCACCGATGACCCGAGGGTCTTCTACGACGTCGAGGCGAAACACGAGGAACGGCCTCGCTACGTCGATCTCGAGTGGTTGATGTCAGGTGACGAGGGGACGGCCAACACGCTCTATCTCGCTGCGCCACAAACCGAGTTCGAGCGGCTGTCGCCGGTGCTCGGTGGGCTGCTCGCCGAGCTGAAGGACTCGGTCCACGCGTGGGACATCGCCGGTCGGAAGTTGTCGAAGCCGGTGCTGTTCCTCATTGACGAGACCGGCCAACTCGAAATCGGCTGGCTGCCGTCGGAAGTGTCGACGATCGCTGCCCTCGGCGCCCACTACGTGACGTGCTGGCAATCGCTCTCGCAGATCCAACACCGCTACGGCACGCTCGCCGACACCGTGCTCGGCGGACATCGATCGAAGGTGTTCTTCGCCGGCATCGACGACGCCGCAACGCTGCGCTATCTCCACACCGTCACCGGTACCGAGCACGTCGCCCGGCGCTCGTGGTCCGCTGACGTGTACGGCGGAGTAGGACGAGGTCGCCGATCGATTTCGGAATCGTCGCAACGAGAGGACCTGATCCCGAACCATCTCCTTCGGACGATGGTGCCGGGCGAGGCGCTGCTGCTCCATGGGACGCTCCCACCGATCCATCTCCGAGCGATCCGCTGGTGGAAGGAGAAGCGACTCGCCGCGCTGTTCCCACCTGCCGACGACCGGCCGACCGTCGCCACGTGCCCGTCGACCGGGCAAGCGGCAGAGGACGCAGGTCCGGTGCTCGATGCGTCGACGATGCGGTTCTCTCGCGAGCAACTGCCAAGGGCGAGCCGCAACGGACGACCAGTTGCGGGGTCGTGGCGCCCACGTCGGGAGCCGAGCACAGACGGTTCCGGCCCGGAGCAGCTCGCAATCCCGTACGACACTGCGTGCTCCACCACTGACGTCGTCGACGACCCGCCTGTCAAGGAATCGGTTGCCGCGAACGCAGTCGCTTCGCCTTTGCGCGTGGTCAACCGGGTGGCCGGGCGGTGTGAGCGGTGCGGCGTTCGGGTGGAACCGGGAACCGGCGTTCAACAGCGGTTGGGATCACGAACGGTCGTGTGCTGCCACCCGCGATGTGATCGGAACGGTGACTGATGGCCCGCATCACCTCGGCGATCGAGTTCCCGGAGGACGACCCAGCGCCGATGCTCACCCACCTCGACCGGTGGGCGACATCGACGCTCATCGATTCGGGCTCGTGGGGCTCAATCATCGAACGCTGCTCGGTGTGGGCCGACTACTCGCCACGCAACCAGGTGCTCCTTGCCTCGTACGGGATCGCCACGCCGGTGGCAGGCGCGGCGACGTGGGAACAGGTGCCATCGAGCGAAGCGGGACGACCATGCGCAGTCCGAGCCGGTGAACACGGGCTTCCGGTTCGTGTTCCCGTTCCGACGACCGTGACCGCGCAGTCGTCCCGATCCCGATCGGGACAGCGAGCCCGAGTTCCCGGATCGATGAAGTGGGAGCGGGTCTTCGCCGCCGAACAGCTCGCCCGACTTCCCGCCGTCGGTGCTCTTGCCTGGTCGCCGGTTCCCGAACAGCTCACCGGACCCGACGGGCAGCGCGAGCTGGCGGAAGTGGTCCGGCAGTCGGTCGGTCGCCTGACTGGGCAGACACCCCGACGATCAGGCGACCCTTGGGAACGACTCGTGGAGGTCGCCGGCGACGTCCCACTCGGCCGGCGCCGGCCCGAACTCCGGCCCGCGCTGTGTCGGCAGGCAGCTTGGCTCGCGCTCGACCGGCTGGGCCACGCACCGGGCCCGCTCCCAGGATTCGAGCCAACCCGTGTCCGAGGGCGACTTCGTTGGGAACTGCTCGCCGATACCCGGCGTGCGACCGACCAGATCGTCAGCGCGTTCTCCGACGTGCTGAACCACGACCTCACCGCCTCGTCGCTCCCGAGGATGGACATCGCCGAAGACCGCACCGTCGCTAAGGGACGACAGAACTACCTCGCCCCCGCTGACGTCGCTGCCCTGCCGAAGGGAGTCTGGGTCGAGGTCGGCCCGTACACCGTGCACGAGTGGGCGGCGCGTGGAGTGCCCGGCGCCGACGGCCGCGCTGGCTTCTTCCGGGTATCGGACACCGGCTACCTCGCTACCTACGAAACTGCAGAAGGCGCACGCTGGCGAATCGAGTCCACCCGTACCGGCCAGCGCGGGCTCCTCGACGAGGGAACGACCGATGACCTTCCGTCGGCACAGCGAACAATCTGTCAGATCGTCTCCGACCGGTACCCGACGCTCGCCGCGCTCGTCCCGACCGAGGCGAGTGATCCGCCGGTCCGAGTGTTCACGCCGAATCGTGACGGCTGGCAGCCCCTCGCCGACGCGCGAGACGGACGCGCCCAGACCCGCCAGCTCACCGACCGCATCCAGCTCGTCGTCGCCCCTGGCCCCGGGGGCAGATGGGAGAACCTCGTGATCACCGACAGCCAGATTCGCCAGCTCCCGCTCGTCGCCGACGAGGAGTCGGCCAAGACGGCGGTGGAGGGCGTCGGCCGGCGGACTGCGCTCGGCCACGCCGCCGAGACTCCGCAGCTCGCCGATCAGCTCATCTCCGACGCAGCCGTCAACGGTTCGTTCACTCGTGAGTTGCTCGCCGATGTGGTCGGGCATCGACTCGCCGATGCCGACGCCTCAGAGATCGCCGACCCGGACATCGGTGCGGCGCGCCTGGCCGAGCTACTCGCCGACACCGGCGTGGTGACACCACCGACCATCGTTGACGTGTTGGTCGCCGACGGCGCAACCGTCGACGAGATCGCGCGTGTCGTCCCGCAGATCGGACTTCCGATCCCGGACGCAGTGCGGACCCTGGCGGACCGCTTCGAGATCGAACGCATCGAGGTCGGATCGATGCTCAGCGCATCAGTCGACGAGCTGCAATCGGCCGGGTGCTCTCCGGCCGAACTGCTGGCTTCATACCCCCGAGAGGTGCTGCGGTCGCTCGATGCTCGACCGCACACCTGGGAGACCGCTGCGACCACCATGATTGAGTCCGGCACCTCGATGGCCGGAGTGATCCGCCACCTCGCCGCACATGCGCCGACACCGGAAACCTTCGCGACCGGTGTTGCAACGATCTGCGACCGGCCCGAGATCGCCTTCGCTCACAGCGCCCGCCACGCGCAACCTGACGACCTCGCCGCACTCGGATCGATCTACGAACTCGAACCGGCGACGACAGCGCAACTCCTCGCGGACGCAGGCACACATCCGGCAACCGCATATGAGACCCTCGTCGTCGCCTGCGAGGGAGACATCGAGATCGCCGACGCCCTGTCCATTCGCCACCTCAATCTCGATCCGGCCACGCTCGATGCGGACGACGTCGTGGTTGACCTGACAACGGCCCAGGGTCTCCGGGACGCCCTACCCACACCAGCCGCAACCTCGGATCTCGACCTTGCCGAGCAGCTCGCAGCACTCGTCGATCGAACGCCACTGATTCCGCTCAGCCCGACCGGAGGCAACGAACCATGAACCGCCCGAACGATCGACGAGCATCAACCTCCGAGACCTGGCTCGAGGTTGTGGCCGCCGTCGACTACCTCAGTCGAGGACATCGCCCGGGCTTCGGTGTTTGGGACGCGGTCGAGGAAGCTCTGCGCTGGTACACCGCCCACCTCGTCGCCGGCGACGACGATGCGTTGGCCGCCTCCGCAGCAGCCGAACTGCCCTGGGACGACCCTGACCCGCTGCGAACCGCACTCGAGCGCCTCATCCTTCATCACCCGCCGCCGGCCGAGGCCGAGGAAACGAGCTCAGAAGCGATCCACGCTGCTCTGTCCGACTGGCTCTGCGAAATGGCGCACGAGTACAACGATGATCACCGCTTTGCGATGTTCCATTGGTTTCCAGCTCTGCAGCCGCCGGCCGGTGCTCGCGGAGATTCGTGGATCGGCTGAGCGAAATCGATCACCTCGTGGTGCGCACGTTGCCGGGTCCGCAGTAGGTCCCTGGCCGTTGCGGAGCCGATTACCGAGCGCGGCAAATCGGCTGAGTGAGGCGAGCTTCCGCCGGTGCCGAGCGGATCCCGACGTGCGCTACGGATCTGGCCTCAAGCGCGCACGCGAGCTCTGGTCCGCTCTCGCAGGCGCTGCCGGGTTTGCTCAAAGACATCTACGTGGATATCGGGTCCCACCTCGAGCGAAACAGCCAGACCGAACCGCACAGGCGAGTGCGGCCACAATCGGCCCACCTGAACTCGACAGTCAACGTTGATCGCCAACGTCGCATCCGAGGTGTACCCCGCCGCGCTTCGGCCCTCGAGCACCTCGTGCTGGACAGTGCCCTTTCCATCCATGAAGTGGGCCGCCTCGGTAGGTCGCACGCGTAGGTCGTCGCGCGGCGACCCAAAGCTGAGAGCCGCCACCCGATACTGCTGCGTCGTCGAGACCGTTGGAGAGAACCACGCAAGCGTGACCGTGAGGCGACGCCACCCCACAGGGCTCGATAGGTCAGGTGGCAACGGGAACTCGAACGTCTGACGCTTCTTGTTTGCGCCGAAGCTGCCGGCGCCAACGAGCGTGACTCGCTCGGGAGCAGCTATGGCCAGTCGTGCAGGGTCGAGTCGACCATAACCAAGCATCTGTGTGAGCGCCGGCCTGCGAAGTTGCGGCGGAACGTCCAGCTGCTCGGCCCAGTCTCTGGCGTTCTCGGGCCACGATGCTGCGTGGACGAGCAGCGCCTTGACGAGCACCGGGTGATACTGCGGGTCTGGGAACTTGGGTTCGTCGACACCAGCCTCGAGGGACTCGAGAGTGCTCAGTACCTCGTGAGCGCTCCGGGTGACGAGCGCAGCAGCGTTGCTTGTTCCGGAGGAATACAGAACGCCGCCCGTCGCACCCGAGGGGAGAGCTGCTGCGGCCAGAACGCCGGGACCTGTTGCTTGGGTTGGGGCCGGTTGCAGCACCACGTCGCCGTCGACCTCCACCGGGCGTACAAACACCGACCGGCCGCCGGGTGCGTGTATCTCCGGTTTCGGGGCCCGACGGAAACCTGCCCCGGATGGGGAGTACGCAGCGATGGAGCCAGGAGCGAGACCGTCCACCACCGTGTCGGGCAGCGCTCCGGTGTCCGAAGCGTCTTCGTGGAGTGCGCCAACGGTGAGTGCGTTGATCGATTCAGCTGGCGAGAGGAGTCGACGGAGGCGGGCGTGTTCGTGCAGCGAGCGGCGCACCGACGCGTCGAGTCTTGCCGGGTCGTCCAGGGCGTCCACAGGAACGGTCGGAGTGATCCGGTCGTGGTTTCCCGCCGAGACGACGATCAGCACGTTGAACTCGAAGGCCAGATAGTCGAGCAGCCGCGCCAGGGGGCTCAGCCTGCGAACGAACGGTCGCGCTGGATCACCCAGCGAGATGTTGACGATGCGTGCACTTGGAGCGGACGGCTCCTCGCCGGCGAACATCCGTCGGAAGGCCGTATGAATGAGGTCTACGAAGAGTCGATCGCGAGGAACCTCTTCCCGGTCTGTGAAGAAGTCATGCGGAACCATTACGGGGTGACAATGGAGTGGCGTTCCAATGGGACCACCTGGTTCAGAGAGGTCGCCGTGGATGATTAGCGAGGCCATCGCTGTGCCGTGACGGCAGTCTGCAGCGGAGTAGCGGGGCGAGAAGTCCTCCGGATCGTCGATCCGCAGCCGTTTGGCCAGCAGGTCGTGGTTCGCCAGTGGGAGTCCGTCGAGCAGTGCGACCTTGGGCTGGCCTTGTGGTAGCTCTGCAGCAGGCACCACCGAGTCGTCTTCGTGGCCGTCTGGCGTCGCGAGCGTCATCGGAATCGCCGGAGCGACGAATAGCACGTCGTCTGCGAGGAAGAGATCGACGGACGAGGGACCGTTCTGGATCACCCCCTCGACCACATCGGCGCGTATGTCGGCAAGGACGGCGTGATAGTTGATCTCGGGAATGGTGACGGCTGATCGGACTGCAGCAGTGTCGAGCAAGCCTTCGACCTCGCGTTGAGAAGCCTGACGGGCTTCCGAAGTTGAACGCCAGACAAGTTCGATCTCGACTCGTGCCGTGCCGAGACGGCCGATCGCGTCGATGCTCTCCCGCCACTCGTCCAAGAGACCGGTCTCAGCGATGCGGTCGTGAGGGCCCCAGCGGCGCACGGTATGCAATTCGGCGAAGAGCTGCTTGAGAGGTGCCAGGCCAGTATCGAAAGTGATCGAAGGGTCCCGGCGGTAGAGGTCGAACAAGCGAACCAGCTCGTCGATGGCTCGCGCGTTCGCCATCACGAGGTAGAGCGCTTGAGTCACCGGTTCATCGGTCCGTTCGCCGCTGTCGTCCACCATCCAGAACTCGTCGTCGGGTTCGAAGCCATCCCCGACGAAGTCCGTGATGAAGTCGAGACCGTCGATCGCCTCCGCTGCGCGGAAGAAGCGGGCGATCGTGCCGGCGACTTCGAACACGACGACGAACTCCGGATCGGGTGAGGCCGTTCCGTCACTCAGTCGTGTGGTGGGAGCCCGTAGCGCCGTTTGGAGAGTCTCGAACTGTGGGCTGAGGCGCCTCCCCTGACGGTCGAGTGAAGGTCGGCGCGGCTGGGGCGGGAACTGGTTCGAGCGGTCCGGATCGGACGGAATCGGCCCGACCACCGGCGGGTCGAACGCAAGCAGCGGCCGATTCAGCGAGTCGCTTGGGTCTGCCACTGAGCGATCTTGTTTTTGGCAATCGATGCGAGGTCGCTGTCCGGGAGCCCGAGGACGTACCGACGGCGGACGTCAAGAGCGAACTGCTCCAGCTCTGCGTAGCTCGCCCCTTTCAGACGATCAGCGATCGTGCGCGAGGCGAGGCCGAGACCGCCTCCCAACGTGGCCGACAATCGGTCGAGAAAAGACACCGCCGAGTTGCGGGTCGGGTGGTCGACGAGGAGGCGGAGCTGGAACCGGCGCCATGCTGCCCGGTCGAGCAGTTCACTGTGGTTGGTCGCGCACACGACGATCACATGAGCCGGCAGGCGGTCAATCTGGAGCAGCAACGTCGATACGACTCGCTTAATCTCACCAGTCTCATGTTCGTCGGACCGCTCCTTAGCAATGGTGTCGAATTCATCAAAGAACAGCACGCAGCGGCGGCTCCGTGCGAACTCGAATGCGTCGTCGATCCGGCTTGCAGACTCCCCGAGGAAGCTCGACACGAGCCCCTCGTAGCGAGCGACGTACATTGGCAGCATCGTCTCGGTGGCGATGGCTTCGGCAATGCTTGTCTTGCCGTTGCCCGGAGGACCTGCAAGCAACACTCGGTGGCGAGGCTCAAGATTGTGACTCCGCAGCAGCTCTGATCGATGATGCTCCTCGATCAGCTCCGAAATGTTCGCCCGCACGGAGTCGTCGAGCGTCAGGTCGGTCAGACGTCGCTGCGGAACGACCTCGTGCAGCAGGTCTCGCGAGGCTGTCGCAGCTGAATCGCGCCTCAACCGCTCCGGCGATCCAGTTGTGGTGATCAAAGCAGCGAGTCGATCTGCGAGGAGGTGGTGGCTCTTGGCTCGCTCCTCGGCGATGACGGCCTCGACGAGCGAAGTGAATCGCGCGCGATCGCCTGTTCTCTCGGCTTCCACGAGGTCGAGGAGAAGGTCAGAGCGTGCCACAGGAGTAGTTCTAGTCCGCTAGTAGGTGTCGGGCTTGGCCCACAGGGTAGCTGCACCATGTCACATGGACCGTGGAGCCGTGCTGGTGTAGGCCCGCAGTCGCTGCGGAGCCCATTGTCAGTCAGACCGGACGATCACTCAGCCTTCGCTCGGCCGTCGAGCACTTCGTGGGTTTCTACTCTTGGCTCACGGACCGTCGATTGCACCGGTTAGCGGCTGGGCCTGAACGCTGTGCTCCTTCACAGTCCGGTCGAGGCGAGCCAGGAGCGCAGCGTGCTCGACGTCCGTCTGGAATGAGTTCCGTTGAACCACGAGCGGCTGGACTCCGGACGAATCGGTCCGCGACCGGTAGTCGGCGATGTCGTGCAAGAGATCCGCCGACTCGTCGTCGAGCTCCGTCGTCCACTGCGAGGCCAAGCGCCCGATGGCGAGACGAAGCCAGGGTTCGTCTGCGGTAACCGAGTCTGCGAGTGCGCTGCTCGGGTCTGGGTCGAGGTTTGCGATGATCGACTCGACGTCGGGACCCCACAGGCCTGCATCGAGCGTCTGGGTGACCTCTGCGAACTCGACGATGTGGGGCCAGTGCTCGAGGATCCAGTCGCGCCGACCTCGTTGACGCTCGACGATGTCGGCCAGGGCTTCAGCGGTTTCGTTGAGCAGTGTCGGTTCTCCACTTCGGAGTCGCTCGACGAGGCGCTGGTGGTCGCTCGGGGCGGCGTCGAGGATCGCATCGAGTTCTACACGCCGGGCGACGAGCTCACGATGCGAACGGCGGTGTGGCCACATCGGGGATTGGTGCTCGCGGCGGTCGAGCCACGCCCTCGTCGCGAGGAGCCGCTGACCGAGGTCGACCGGGACGCCCGCCGCTTCTGCCGATCGACCGGCCTGTTGTTGCCATCGTGCGATGTCGCGGACGGCGCTGGTCCAGGTCTGGAGGCCGATGGGGTCGGCGGGCTGATAGCCGAGGAGGTTGATGAGCCAGTCGGGTCGGTCGGCGATGAGTTCGTTCGTCGCGCGCTCGACTTTGCGTCGCGCTGCCCGGTCGGCGAGGTCGGCTTCTCCTGCGGCGACTCCTCGGTTGTCGAGGAATGCGGTCCAGTCCCGGGCGGTCGCATCGACTGCCTTGGCGTGCTGGTCGAGCCACCACTGGGCCGTCGGTGGGAGTTCTCGTGGGGTTGTCTCGTCGCTGCGCAGCTCGAGTTCGGACCAGGGCAACGTGCGCTCGGCTGTCCGGCCGGACGCAGAGACGAACGCGACGGTCGCTCGTCCGTGGGCGTCGTCGTGATCGATGAGCGTGCCGATGTTGTGCCGGTCGAGCGCCTTGACCGTGTCGCCGGGACGCCCGAACCGGGCGACGCGCTCGGCCCGCTGGTGTGCCGCAGTCAGCGCGTCGGGGTGGACGCCGACGCGCTCGGTAGCAAGTCGCTCGATATCGCGGCAGTGGTCACGTCGCGCTTCGAGCACCGGGAGGGAGTTGAGTCGGGCCCAATCGCCGACAACGTCGGTGTCGGGGTCAATTGTGTGAGCGAGGTGCTTGGCGCCGGAGCGTTGGAGCGTGTCGACGAGGTCCTCCTCGGCGGGTGCCGGCTGCTCGCTCGGCAGTGGGATGGCATGGCGGTCGTGGCGTTGGACACTGTCGGCCGCAAGTTCGTCGAGGTGATCGATGTCGGTCTGGGCAAGCACGATGAGGTTCTCGGCGCGCCCTCGGGAGAAGTCGACGTAAGCGGCCTCCCGGTAGAGGCCGTCGAGGCCGACAGCGATCGCCTGATCCCATGTCCCGCCTTGCGATCGGGTCGTCGTGATCGCGTATGCGTGATCGACCCGCCCACCGTCTTCGAGGTATCGCTGGTCGACCGTGACGAGTTGGTCGTCGTGATCGCGGCGGACAGTAAGCCAGCCGTCGCCGGCGTCGGCGACGGTGCCGAACTGACCGTTGGCGACGGCGGTGAGCTGTCGATGTTGGTCAGTCGCCGTCCCGCTGTTGCGTCGCAGGACGACCCGTTCGCCGATGCGATAGTCGCATCGGGCGAAGCGTCCCGCCGCATCGACGTCAAGCTGACCGTCGTCGACCAGTGAGCGGATTGCGGCTTGGTTGAGCACTTCGACGAGTTCGTTGGTTCCGGCGAGCATCACGGCATCGAGGCCTGCGCTTCGACTGCGTCGCCATGCGCTGACTGCGGTGTCGACCATGTGCATGCGGTCAGCCGCGACGACGACGCGTTCGTGGTCGAGGTACGCACGCACTGCTGCCGGGACACTCCCATTCCGAAGTTGTTCTAACGCTTCCTGTTCCCATGGCTCGGATTGGCGGCGGTTGACGGTGAGTTCGGCGACGGTGGCAGATCGTTGCGAGGCGGCTTCGAACCCGCCGCCGGCGTCGATTTCCGGGAGCTGGTGGTGGTCGCCGATGAGCATCACACGGCCGCCGGAGTCGGCGACGTGAGTCGTGAGTCGTTCCAGTAGGCGGACGTCGGCCATGCCGGCTTCGTCGATGACGAGCACGGTCGAGGCGTCGACGACGACGTGTCCGCGCTCGATCGCAGAGAGGAGCGAGTGCATGGTGCGGGACGGGATGTTCGCCCCGCTGGCGAGTTCGATCGCTGCCCGGGCCGAGGGAGCGGTGCCGATCACGGCATTCCCAACCGCCTCATGGGCGTGGCGAATAGTGTCGAGTGTGTACGTCTTGCCACTGCCGGCGGGCCCGACCAGCACGGCAATCGGGCCAGTTGCAGCGCAGATCGTCCGGGCTGCGGCCGCTTGGTCGTGGCCGATGCCCGAGCGAGCGGCGATCGCCTCGTCGACGACGGCGACGGGAACCGCTGAGTGCGAGCCCAGCCGCGACAGCGTGTCGAAGAGCCGTTGCTCGACGGCGACCATTTCGCGACTGGTGTAGGTGGTGCGTCCACGTGGGGAGGGGCGGTCCGGCTGGTGGACAGCGAGCACCTGATCGGACGCAAGCGTCCGGGCGACGATCCGTTCGATGGTGTCGAGTGTCGAGCCAGGTCCGAGGAGGGCAGCGACCGCTTCGGTGAGGTCGAAACGAGTGAAGGTGGTTGATGCCTGGGTGAGCCGGCGGAGCAGATCGGCGATCCATTCGTCGGGAGTGACGGCTCGGTCGGTGGCGACGACCTCGTTGGTCTCGGGGTCGACGAGCGGGTTGGCGGGCAGTCTCCAGACCTCCTCGTCGGCATCGATGCCGGTGCGCTCCGCTGCTACGGCGACGAGTTCCGCCGCTTCCTCCGGCCCCCAGCCGGCAGCGATCGCTTCTCGCTTCCAGCCGGCGTCGAGTCGTTCACCCTCCAGTTCGGGTTTGCCTCGACGCGTCGCCAGCGTCGCCTCCTGGGCTGCGGCCGGCGTGTCGGCGCGGCCGTGAGTTGCGAGCCAGGCTTCGATCTCGGCGCGTCGTTTCGAGAACGTCTCAAGGATTGCCGACGGGATGCCAGCGATCTCTTGCACGTGTCGGCCGAGCGCCCATTCGACGCCGAGCGACGCAGTGAGCTCGCGCCGCACGGCAGCCTGGAAGATCTCACCAGCAGTGCGAGCTGCGCGATAAAGGTCGGGATGAGCGAAGGCCGACCATCGGCCGTCGTTGCCTTCCACCAGGTTCGCGACGAGAACGTGCCAGTGGAGCAG
>NZZV01000139.1 GCA_002698945.1 Acidimicrobiaceae bacterium | reverse complement strand
CTGGTCCTGTCCGGTGAGGCGACGGCGGGCGTCGCTCGGCTCTTCGTCGATCAACTCTCCCAGCTCCGACGCGATGTCGAGTGCGTGCAGGGGAGCGAGGTCGCCGTTCGCCGTACGATCGCGTTGGCGGATCCGACGTCGACGGCGGTGGTGATCGACCTGCGTCGTTACGAACGCTGGGTGCTGCTCGCCCACGCCGCGCTCGCCGATCGGGGCGTGTGGTCAGCTGTGCTGACCGATGGAGTGCTGTCCCCGTTGGCCCAGCGCGCCGACTCGACCTTCGTCGTGACGGCCGGTTCGGTCGGACCGTTCGACAGCCACGTCGGCACGCTCGCGGTCCTCAACCTCATCACGAACAGCGTCGCCGACGCCCTCCGGGCGAGCGCTGCCGATCGGCTCGAGGCGATCGAATCGGCGTGGGGCGTGGCCGGCGCCCTCACCGACGGCACCTGACGCACCGATAGCCTCGGCCTGATGTCCGTCGCCGCCGAGGCTCACCGTCGTCGCACGTTTGCGATCATCAGCCACCCCGACGCGGGCAAGACGACGCTGACCGAGAAGTTCCTCCTGTATTCGGGTGCCCTGGCCGAAGCCGGAGCGGTCAAGGCGCGAACCGGACGCCGCTCGGCGACGTCCGACTGGATGGAGATGGAGCAGAAGCGGGGCATCTCGATCAGTTCGACCGCGCTCTCGTTCGAATATCGCGGTCACCAGCTCAACCTGCTCGACACCCCCGGCCACCGCGACTTCAGCGAGGATACGTATCGCGTGTTGTCGGCGGTCGACGCCGTGGTGATGGTGCTCGACAGCGCGAAGGGCATCGAGCCCCAGACGCTCAAACTGTTCGAGGTCTGCCGCTCGCGCAACCTGCCGGTGATCACGTTCCTCAACAAGTACGACCGCCCGGGACGCGATCCACTCGAGTTGCTCGACGAGATCGAGGAGCAGATCGGTCTCCGCCCGACGCCCGCCACCTGGCCGGTGGGCATCTCCGGCGACTTCCGAGGCGTCATCGACCGACGGAGCGGTGACTTCACGCGCTTCACCCGAACCGTGCGCGGCACGGCGATCGCCCCGGAAGAACTCGTCGATCCCGAACAGGCGGCCGCCGAGGAGGGGACGGCGTGGCAGCACGCCCTCGACGAGAGTGGTCTGCTCGACGCCGTCGGTGCCGACGTCGATCTCGAGTCGTTCCTGGCGGGGGAGAGCACCCCGGTCTTCGTCGGGTCCGCGCTGACGAACTTCGGGGTCCGTCACGTGCTCGACGCGATCGTCGACCTCGCTCCGGCCGCCGAGGCCCGCGTCGACGCGAACGGCGATCGTCGCCCGCTCGACTCGGATTGTTCGGCATTCGTGTTCAAGGTGCAAGCGAACATGGACCGATCCCACCGCGACCGGATCGCGTTCGTCCGGATCTGCTCGGGCCGCTTCGAGCGGGGCATGGTGCTCACGTGCGACCGCACGGAGAAGCCCTTCGCGACGAAGTACGCCTCGACCGTGTTCGGTGCCGAACGCACGACGGTCGAGGAGGCGTACCCGGGCGACGTCGTCGGGCTCGTCAACGCGCAGGGGTTGAACATCGGCGACTCGCTGTACGACACGACCCCCGTGTCGTTCCCACCGATTCCACGCTTCTCACCCGAGGTGTTCGCGTCGGCTCGACCGCTCGACACCGGCAAGGTCAAGCAGTTCCGCAAGGGTCTCGCCCAGCTCGACGAAGAGGGCGTCGTGCAGGTGCTGCGCGACCCGGACATGGGCGACAGCGCGCCGATCCTCGCGGCGGTGGGGCAACTCCAGTTCGACGTGTTCGCGGATCGACTCGACGCCGAGTTCAACGCACCGATCGAGATCTTGACCGCACCGTACGAGGCGATCCGGTTGACGGCGCCGGAATCGGCGCGACGACTTCGTGAGATCGGCGGCATCCGGGTGATGGAACGCGGCGACGGGCGGTTGGTGGCGTTGTTCGAGAGCCGCTATCGGCTCCAGCGGATCGAGGGCGACGAACCCGATCTCGTCCTCGACCACATCATCGCCGGCTGACCGGCCCGAAGCCGACAGGCCGGCCGGCACGAGAGATCCCTCAGGCGTCGTGGAGGACCGCGTACGATTTCCGTCATGACGGAAACAGACCGGCAACCCGGAGGCGGGGAGCGGCGGCGGGGAAGTGGCGTCGAGGCCCGCCGGTGTCGGTGGTGTCGACGTGCGCTGCCGGTCCGCCAGGGGCGTGGCCGTCCGAAGCAGTTCTGTTCGCAGCGATGTCGTCAGTGGGACTGGGTGAGCCGTCAACGTGCAGCTGAACTCGAGATCAGCGACGGCGAGCTGGTCGTGGCTCGGCGTGAGCTCGACGAACTGCACGATCGGCTCTACGTGCTGGCGTGTGCGGTCGACGACACCGAACGCGACCTCCGCGAGGTCGGCACGGATCCCGACGCGCACGAACTTCGGGAGATACTTGATTGGCTCCTCGACGCCGCACAACCGCTCCGAGATCGCCAGATGTCCGCACCCACGGGTCGACCGCGAAATACGTCATGACGAAATGATGGTGTCGCCCGACGGGATGCGAGGCGGACCATGAGGTCGGCCCCGAAACCGTTGGGCGCCGCCGGCCGCTCGCGCCGGCCAGGCGGGCCGGCGTCGGGCGATCGCCACCACGCCGAGGTGGGTCCAGGCCGTCTGACGTGCTCGACGTGATGCGTTCGTCGTGATGCGTTCGTCGTGATGGTTCGTCGTGGTGGTTCGACGTGACGTGGAGGTGCACGCTCGATCGGTACTCGAGCCTCGTTCCTGCCTCACCGCCCCTCGCCATGTCGCCCATAATCGACGTTATGTCAACTTCAAATGGGGCGACCGACATCCGGTCCGGGAATCGTCAAGACTGGGCGCGGAGCGCTGAGCAGGGAAAAGTCCTGCGACCGTGCCCTGACACGGGCGGTGGCGACGGAGCCTCGTTCAGTGACACTCGCGGGCGCACCGATAGCCAACTGTCCCAGTTGGAAAAGGAACCGCCCCATGCCTTCGACTCGAACTGCACGCCCAGCTCGTCGCCTCACGGCCGCTCTCGCGGCCGGAGTGACCCTCACCTTGCTGCCACTCCCCTTCGGCTCGGTGGCGCAAGCGCAGGTGCCGGCGACCGCGGTGACCGGTCTGGCAATCGGGGCTCGCGGCGATGCGGTCAAGCAGTTGCAGCAGGCACTCGTCAACCGAGGTCTGCAGGTGCAGGGTGGTGTCGACGGGATCTTCGGGCCGGGCACCGAGACCGCGTTGAAGAGGTTCCAGGAGTCGAACGGACTTGCACAGAGCGGCACGGTCGATTCGGCGACGGCGATCGCCCTCGGTCTCGAGGCCAGCTCCGTGCTCGGACTCAACCAGGGTGCGAGCGGCAACAAGGTCGTCGAACTCCAGAACAAGCTGATCGCGGCCGGACATCGTCCGGCCGGCGGCGCCGACGGCATCTTCGGTCCGGCCACGGCGGCGGCACTCCAGGCCTTTCAGCAGGCCAAGGGGCTGTCGGTGTCGGGTTCCGTCGATGCGTCGACGGCAGCGGCGCTCGCCGCGGTGTCGGGCGGCGCCGCGGCTGAGCCCGCTGCGCAACCGGGCACCGACACGAGCGGCGGTGGTGCCACTGTGGTCGCCGGGTTGAAGATCGGCAGCCGAGGCGACGCCGTTGCCAAGCTGCAGCAAGCGCTGATGGATCTCGGATTCACCGTCGTCGGCGGTGCCGACGGCATCTACGGCGTGTTGACCGCCAACGCGGTCAAGTCGTTCCAGAACGCCAACGGCATCGCGACGTCGGGCGCCGTCGACGACGCGACAGCGGCCGCCTTGGCATCCAGCGGCAACGGTGGCGGCGACAGTTCGGGCGGCGGCGCGCACGACCCGACGGTGACCTCACCGTTCGTCGGGCTGCAGTACGGCTCGATGGGTGCCGACGTCAAGGGATTGCAGCAGGCCCTGATCGATGCCGGGGTCCGTGTGTACGGCGGCGCCGACGGCGTCTACGGGACCCACACGGTGACCGCCGTCAAGGAGTTCCAGGCCAAGCACGGGATCGCACAGTCGGGCAAGGTCGATCGGGACACCGCCAACGCCCTCGCGTCGCGGAACCCGGGCGGTGGCACCGACACCGCCTCGATCGTCGGTCTGAAGGCCGGTGCGCTCGGCAACACCGTCAAGCAACTTCAACAGTCGCTGCTCGACGCCGGGGTCACCGTGCGAGGCGGCGCCGACGGCATCTTCGGTCCCGCCACCGCCGAGGCACTCCGTACGTTCCAGACCTCACAGGGATTGCCGGCGACCGGGGTGGTCGATCAGGCGACGGCGACGGCGCTGGCGAATCCGACAGCGCCCGGCACCCCAGCGGCGCCTGGCTCGGCCGACGGCTACGCCGTGTACGGCGAGCGGGGCGCTCGGGTCGTTGACCTCCAGAAAGCGCTGTTGAACGCCGGGATCTCCTTCGTCGGCGGCGCCGACGGCGCGTTCGGCAGCGCGACCGCGGGCGCGATCATGTCGTTCCAGCGCCAAAACGGTCTCACCGTCTCGGGCAAGATCGATGCCGCGACCGCCAAGGCGCTCGGTCTGACCGCCGGTCCGAAGCCGACCACACCCGATCCGGCGACCCTGAAGCTCGACGTGTTCCCCGTGCAGGGGCCGTGCGGGTTCGGTGACAGCTACGGGTACCCGCGCAGCGGTGGCCGGACCCACGAGGGCATCGACGTCATCGCGTCGACGGGCAACCTCCTCTACGCCGTGGCCGACGGCAAGATCACCAAGGTCTACGCGGACTACCCCGGCTCCCTCGCCGGCAACGGCATCCGCCTCACGATGGCCGATGGCACGTACTTCTTCTACGCTCACATGGACGAACTCGCCGAGGGCATCGAGCTGGGCGTGCCGGTCAAGGCCGGTCAGGTCGTCGGAACCGTCGGTAACACCGGGAACTCCGGCACGCCGCACCTGCACTTCGAAGCCCACCCGAAGGGCGGCGCGTCGGTGAACCCGTACCAGGCGCTCAAGGCCATCGACGCCTGCGACGTGACCGAACCTCGCGGTTGATCGCGAGCGGCTGATCCCGCGGGCCGGCACAGGTCGCTCCGGGCGTACCCTGCCCGGATGCCGATCATCGACATCCAGCTGAGTCCGGCCACGACCGACTGGCCGACGCTGCGCACCGCAGCCCGAGAGGCGGAGTCGCGCGGCTACGGGGCGCTGTGGGTCCTCGATCATCTGGCCGGGCTACCCCTCGGCGGCCACACGATGATCGAGGCGTTCACCCTGCTCGGAGCGTTGGCGGAGGCCACCGATCGGATCGAGCTCGGCACGATGGTCGCCAACGCGTGGAATCGGCAGCCCGGCACGTTGGTGACCGCGATCGCGAGTGTGGCCCACGTCGCCGAGCGTCAGGTGCATCTCGGCCTCGGAGCCGGGGCCGCGCCGGGCTCCTCCTGGGCCATCGAACAGGATCTGGTCGGCACGAGGCTGGCCCCCGAACTCACGGACCGTCACGACCGCGTCGCCCAGATCCTCGACCTGATCGACGAACAGTGGGCCGACGACCGGGACGAGCGGTGGGCGACGTTCCCGCTCCCCCGTCCCCGCCCGACGACGTTGCTCGGCGTGAACAGCCCCGAACTCGCACGGTTGGCGGCGCAACGAGCGGACGGTGTGAACGTGCTGTGGTATCACCCACGCAAAGACGACTTCATCGCTGCGTACGAGGCGGCGGTCGGCGACCGGCCGTTCCTGCGCACGACGTACGCCACCTACTCCCCCGAGCTGCTCGACCCCGATACTCCCGAGCGCCGGGAGATGGCCGAGCGCGGCTTCGACCGCGTCGTGCTCGCCGTGCTGCACGACGTCGAGGCCTGGCTCGACGACGACATCGCCCCGACCGGATGAACCCGCAGCGACACCGGCTGCCGTGACGGGGGCCGCGCGCGGTGTAGCGTTCGGTGTGTCGCTGACCCCCACCGGGAGAGTCGTCACCGCACCAGCGGTGCCGACGCCGAAGGAGCAACCGCCCCGGAATCTCTCAGGCCAATGGACCGGAGGGGCGAGACGACGCTGGAAAGCAGGTGCTCGACACCTCGCCGAAGGTGCAAGCCCCCGGGCGAAGCTCTCAGGCACGATGACAGCGTGGGGTCGACCATCCGACGACGAGGAGCACCATGTCGACCTTCCACGACCTGACCGAGCGGTTCGCCGACCGACACATCGGACCGCGACCTGACGATCTCGAGGCGATGCTCGACGTGATCGGCGTGGCGAGCGTCGACGCGTTGATCGACGAGACGATGCCGGCCGGCATCCGCGACGACCAGCTCGACCTCCCCCCGGCACTGAGCGAAGGCGACGCGATCGAGCGACTCCGAGCGTACGCCGACCGCAATCAGGTCCTCACGAGCCTCATCGGCATGGGCTACTCCGACACGGTCGTGCCGCCCGTCGTGTTGCGCAACGTGCTCGAGAACCCGGCGTGGTACACGGCCTACACCCCCTATCAACCCGAGATCAGTCAGGGCCGGCTCGAGACCCTCGTCAACTTCCAGACGATGGTGTGCGACCTCACCGGGCTCGATCTCGCGAATTCGTCACTCCTCGACGAGGCGACCGCGGCGGCCGAGGCGATGGCACTGGCGCGCCGCACCGTCAAAGGTGACCGAAGCAAGTTCTTCGTGCACCACGACGTCCATCCCCAGACCCTGGCCGTGCTCCGCACTCGAGCCGAGCCGGTGGGTGTCCGTCTCGTGGTCGGCGACGACGAGGTGCTCCGTGACGACACATTCGGCGACGACCTGTTCGGCGCGCTGTTCAGCTACCCGACCTCCACGGGCGCCCTCACCGACTGGTCGACGGCCATCGACCGGGTCCACGACCTCGGCGGCCTCGCCGTCGTGGCGACCGATCTGCTGGCGTGTGTCCTGCTCCGCTCCCCCGGCGCACTCGGTGCCGACGTCGCGATCGGTTCGGCCCAGCGATTCGGCGTGCCGCTCGGTTTCGGCGGTCCGCACGCCGGGTTCATGGCCGTCCGCTCCTCCGCAGCCCGTTCGCTGCCGGGACGGCTCGTCGGCGTCAGCACCGACACCGGGGGACGGCCCGCGCTCCGGCTCGCGCTCCAGACCCGTGAACAGCACATCCGGCGCGAGAAGGCGACGTCGAACATCTGCACCGCCCAGGTACTGCTCGCCAACATGGCCGGCCTGTACGCATCGTGGCACGGCCCCGCCGGGCTCCGTCGTATCGCTGGTCGGGTGCACGGGCTCGCCCGGCTCGCTGCTACTGCGCTGTCGGACGCCGGGTGCACGGTCCGCCACGACACATATTTCGACACGGTGACGGTCGATCTCGCCGACGCAGGCGCCGCCGACGCCGTGATGGCCGCCGCGCTCGATCACGGCGTCAACCTGCGTCGAGTCGACGAGGCGGCGGTGGGCTTCACGCTCGACGAGACGACGACACCCGACATCGTCGAACGGCTGCTGACCGCGTTCGGTGTCGAGCGCACCGACGTCGCGTCGGCGCAGCTCGATGCTGCCATCCCGGCCGACCTCGAGCGCGATACGCCGCTGCTCCCCCACGCCGCGTTCAACTCGTATCACAGCGAACACGAGATGCTCCGGTACCTGCGCCGGCTCGCCGACCGCGACCTGGCACTCGATCGCACGATGATCCCACTCGGGTCGTGCACCATGAAGCTCAACGCGACCAGCGAGATGGAGCCGATCACCTGGCCCGAGTTCTCGTCGATCCACCCGGCCGCCCCCGACGAGCAGACGGCCGGCTATCGGGCCATGATCGCCGAACTCGAGGGCTGGTTGTCGGAGATCACCGGGTACGCGGCGGTGTCGGTGCAGCCCAACGCCGGCAGCCAGGGCGAGTTCGCAGGGTTGTTGGCCATCCGCGCCTACCACCGCAGCCGCGGCGACGACCAACGCACCGTCTGTCTGATCCCATCGAGCGCGCACGGCACCAACGCGGCGAGCGCGGTCATGGCCGGGCTCGACGTCGCCGTGGTCGCGTGCGACACGGAGGGCAACATCGACCTCGACGACCTCGACGCCAAGATCGCCGCGTCCGGTGATCGGCTCGCCGGCATCATGATCACCTACCCGTCGACGCACGGCGTGTTCGAGACCGAGGTGCAGTCGATCTGTGCCAAGGTCCACGACGGCGGAGGTCAGGTGTACGTCGACGGCGCCAACCTCAACGCCATGGTCGGACTGGCACGACCGGGCCGGTTCGGTGCCGACGTGTCGCATCTGAATCTGCACAAGACCTTCTGCATCCCCCACGGCGGCGGCGGGCCGGGCGTCGGCCCGGTCGGCGTTCGTGAACACCTCGTGCCGTTCCTGCCCGGCGATCCGTTCGGGAGCGACGAGTCGCCGGTCGGTCCGGTGTCGGCGGCCCCGTACGGGTCGGCCGGCATCTTGCCGATCCCGTGGATGTACATCTCCATGATGGGTCCGGACGGGCTCCGCCGAGCCACCGAGTACGCGATCGTGGCCGCCAACTACGTGGCGAGCCGTCTCGACGCTCACTTCCCGGTCCTGTACACCGGTGCAGCCGGGCGGGTCGCCCACGAGTGCATCATCGACCTCCGCGAGATCACCCGGACGACGGGCGTCACCGTCGACGATGTGGCCAAACGCCTGATCGACTACGGGTTCCACGCCCCGACGATGAGTTTTCCCGTCGCCGGCACGCTGATGATCGAACCGACCGAGAGCGAGGAGCGGGTCGAGCTCGACCGGTTCTGCGACGCCATGATCGCGATTCGAGGCGAGATCGATCGGATCGCGGATGGCGTGGAGCAACTCGACCAGAGCGCCCTTCGAATGGCCCCGCACACCGCCACCGACCTGATCGGTGAGTGGGACCGTTCGTACTCGCGCGAGGCTGCGGCGTATCCGCTGCCCTCGCTTCGTCAGGCCAAGTACTTTCCGCCGGTCTCGCGCATCGACGGCGCCTACGGTGATCGCCACCTGGTCTGCAGCTGCGAACCGCTCGAGGCGTACGCGACCGATCTCGTGCTGACCCCGACGGCCCGCTGACGGTGTCGCACCGACGGTGCCGTCGCGGCGGCCCTTCGTGGCCCTAGCCTCGTCATGATGTCCGAGAGCGACGCGGCGGAGACGCCGGGCACGCCGGCGGGAGGCCCGCCTCCTCGCGTCTGGTGGGGCGTGGGCGGTGTCGCGCTGCTCGTCGTGATCCTGCTGGTGCTGGTCGCCATCGCCGGTGGAGGCGACGAGGTCGTGT
The DNA here is from genome assembly GCA_002698945.1 of Acidimicrobiaceae bacterium. Lineage (GTDB taxonomy): Bacteria > Actinomycetota > Acidimicrobiia > Acidimicrobiales > Ilumatobacteraceae > Ilumatobacter. The sequence continues at coordinate 1,843 of NZZV01000139.1, read as the reverse complement.
CGGGCGACCCGGCCGGGAGCGTCGAGTCGTCGTCGACCACGGCGGCGACCGGAACCGCAGCGAGCAGCTCGTCCACCCGACCGACGAACGCGAGCACGTCCACGTCCGGCACGACGACATCGCGTCCGACGGTTGCGACGCCGTCGACGTCGGTGCTCGACACGGTGCCGTTCGTGACGATCGACCTCGACGACGAGTACGACGACACGATCGAGATCGACGAGGACAACCCGCCGATCGCCGCCCGCCCGATTCCCGAGGAACCGCCCGACGACCAACCGCCACCGTCCACGATCGCTCCCCCACCATGGGCGGCGTCGACGTTCGTCACGGAAGGCGGGCACGTGAGTACCGACGTCGGATGTTCGCCCGACCTCGGTGTGCGGGCGCTCGACCGGTTCTTCGCGGAGCGCATCGGCCCGGTCGTCGGGTGGGACTACCAGCACGTCTACCCACTCGGCGGCGATCGCTACCTCTGGCTGTTCCAGGACGCGTTCGTCGACCATTCGGGCACGGTCACGTCGCTCGCGAACTCGCGCTTCGTCCACAACGCCGCGATGGTCCAAGAGAGACGCTGCTTCAGGCTGCTGCACCGCGGCACGACCACGAAGCCGCAGCCGTTCGAGGTCGGCGACGGCCGTTCCGAGACGAGGAAGACGTGGTGGTGGCCCATGGGTGGCGAGCTCGTCGGCGACGAGCTGTTCGTGTTCTGGGTCGAGATGTTGAAAGATCCGTACGACCCCGAACCACCTGACGGCCTCGGATGGCATCCCGTGCGAACCTGGCTCGCGAGCTACGACGCCCGGACGATGGAACGTCGTTCCTTCGTGCCCGCGCCCGACGAAGGCGCGGCACCGATCTACGGCTACGCGGTGAGTTCGGACGAGACACACACCTATCTGTTCGGCAACACGTTCGAGCAGAACCTGGTCCGCGAGGGCGGCTTCTGGTCGGGCCGTCACTCGGCGACCGCCATGTGGCTGGCGCGGGTGCCGCGCGGCATGGTGTGGGCTCGACCCGAGTACCGGACGGCGGACGGCTGGTCGCCCGATCGAGCCGCTGCTGTGCCCGTCGTCGACCGGTTCTACGTCGAGAATCCGATGCAACCCCGCTATCTCGACGGCCAGTGGGTGAGCGCGACCGCCGTCGACGGCTACTGGGGCGACAAGATCGCGATCGACGTCGCCGAACAACCGTGGGGGCCGTGGTACACGGTGCACTTCACCCCGCTGGCCCCGCGCGGCCGGGACCCGAAGATGAACACGTACCACGCCCACGTGCTCCCGTGGCGTGACGGCTACGGCTCGGTGCTCGTGTCCGTGTCGAACAATGCGCGCAATATGTTGCGCGACGCCTGGTACTCGCCGCATCGGTATCGCCCGACCTTCGTCCACTATCAGTACACCCCGGTGCCGACGACCACCACGACGACCACCACCACGACGACCACCACCGTGCCGCGTACGACCACGACGCGACCTGCGCCCACGACGACCCGTCCGCCCACGACCACGACGACGACGCTCCCGCCGACCACCACGTCGACGACCACGACTCGTCCGCCCACCACGACCCGTCCGCCCACGACGACGACCACGACGACGACGACGACGCTCCCGCCGCCGACCACGTCGACGACGGTGCCGACGACCACGCCGCCGTCGTCGACGAGCACGTCCACGACCAGCACCCAACCGGCCCCCGACGAGGGGTAACGTCGACCCATGGACGACGCCAGGGCCACCGATCCGATCGCCGAGATCATCAACCTGCTCGCCGCGCCACTGGCCGGCGGCATCCGGCAGGTCGAGCAGGTGAAGCGGGGCGTCGACGAGATGTGGCG
>NZZV01000138.1 GCA_002698945.1 Acidimicrobiaceae bacterium | reverse complement strand
GTCCCGGATCGAGCGGGATCACCGTCTCCGACGACGTGGTCGACGTGCGGATGGGCTGGGCGTTCCGCACCGCCATTCCGCGCAGCTCGATCGTCGCCGCGGGCGCCGATGACGACCGCGTGTGGGGCTGGGGTGTCCACGGGTGGCGCGGACGGTGGTTGGTCAACGGCAGCTCGGCCGGGCTCATTTGCCTCGAACTCGACCCGCCGGTACCGAGCAAGGCCGTCGGGCCGTTCTCGGTGTCGCTCACGACGTTGCGCGTCAGCGTCGAGGACCGTGATGCCCTGCTCGCCGAACTCGATCGCTCGCCCGTCCACTGACCACCCTCGGCATCAGTCGTCGGACGGCGCGAGGAGTCGGCTGGCTCGGTCGTAGGTGAGATAGTTCCAGGTCCAGTTGACGAGCACGTTGAGCCGGTTCCGGAAGCCCATCAGGTACACGAGGTGGAGCCCGAGCCACGCGAGCCAGCCGATCGGACCGCTCAACTTCAGACCACCCGGAAGCTCGGCGACGGCCTGGTTCCGGCCGATCGTCGCCATCGATCCCTTGTCGGTGTACTCGAAGGTCTCGGTGCGTTCACCCGCGAGGCGGCGCTCGATCTGACGGGCGACGTGCTTGCCGCCCTGGATCGCCGGTTGGGCGACCTGGGGGAGGGGACGCTCGGGGTCGACGGCGATGTCACCGATCGCGAACACGTTCGGATGGCCGGGCACCGAGAGGTCGCCGCCGACGACGATGCGTCCCGCCTTGCCCAGCTCCACGCCGAGCATCTCGGCGACGGGCGCGGCGCGCACGCCGGCCGCCCAGACGATCGTGCCGGCCTCGATCCGGCGCCCGTCGTCGAGTTCGACGACACCGTCGTCGACTCCGGCGATCGGCACCCCGGTGATGACGTCGACGCCCCGCTCGCGCAAGGTGTGCTCGGCGCGAGCGCCGAGCGACTCGTCGAACGTGCTGAGCACCTGGTCGACGGCCTCGACGAGGGTGATCCGCGCCGCGGCGACCGGCAGCGAGGGGTAATCCTTGCGAAGCACCCGGTCGTACAGCTCGGTGAGACCGCCGGCCATCTCCACGCCCGTGGGTCCACCTCCGCACACCACGACGTCGAGGTCGTGGCCGACCGTGTCGTCGAACGTGGCGCGTTCGAACGTCGTGAGCACGTGGTCGCGGATCGTGACCGCGTCGGCGACCGACTTCAGTGGCAGGGTGTGATCGGTGACGCCGGGGATGCCGAAGTCGTGGCTGACGGTTCCGGCGGCGCCGACGAGGGTGTCGAACACCAGCGGCTCGCCTCGTGTGGTCGTCACCGTCCGCCGTTCGAGATCGATCGCGGTCACGGCGGCGACCCGCACGGTCGCGTTCTTCTGGCGCCGGAAGATGCCCCGGATCGGGTACGCGATGTCGTCGGTGTCGAGCCCGGCCGTCGCCACCTGATAGAGGAGCGGCTGGAACGTGTGGAAGTTGTGGGCGTCCACCACGACGATGTCGACGTCCGCGTCCTCCAGGCCGCGGACGACGCGCAGTCCGCCGAATCCTGCTCCGATCACGACGACGCGGTGGCGTGTGGACATGGGCGCTCCTCCTCGGCGGCGGGTCGCGGGATGCCGCCGATGCCGAACGTACCCGGTCCGGGAGGCGGCGGAACCCGGCTCAGCGGTCGGGTAGCTGCCAGAGCGCCATCGGCTTGACCGGGTCGTACCAAATGATTTCGCCGCCGGCGTCCGTGAGTGCAGCGACCCGCGTCGGCGCAACGACGTACGTCGTCGCGTACCGGCCGGGGGTGCGTTCCCAGACGAACTCACGGTCGGGCAGGAAGAGCTGGTACACCTGGAACCGCTGACGCTGAACGACATAGGTGGGAAACCGGGCGTCGCGCTGCATGACGACACCGATGTCCGATCCGTCCGGCACCAGTCCGTCGAGCTCGGCGACGTCGTCGCCGATGGCCCACGCGTTCAAGTACTCCGACTGGGCGTCGTGGACTCGCACACCGGCCCAGCAGATCACGACGACGGCGCCCGCGGCCAGCACTGATCGCGGCACCCGGCGGTGGCCGACAACTGTCGCGGCGATGGCGACCGCTCCGAGGATCATCGTCGCGATGATCGTGATCGTCAGCACGGGGACCCCGTCGCCGTTGCCGATGTACGGGAGCAGGCCGGGCACCATCATCCGCAGGCCGACGTCTCCCGCCAGTTGGTCGCCGTGGCGGAACGCGACGATCACGCCGCACATCAGGATGCACGGGGTGACGGCGACGGCGAGCCACGGACGTCGAGGAGTTCTCGCTCTGCCCGGGCCGCCATCGACATCGACATCGACGCCGTCGACGACATCGGCCCGGTCGGGGCGGAGACGTCCCAGTGTCCACGCCAAACCCAGTGCGGTCAGGGGCCAGACCACGGCGTCGACGTACCTCCCGTAGACCAGCTGGTCCGGGCGCGTCCGATCCGCCATGAACGTGACGCTCGTCGCCACCAGGGGAGCAGTGAGGGCGAGGAGGACCGCAGCGTCGGTGCGACGCAGCGGTGTTGTGGGCCGCGCGAGCGCCCCGATGACGACGCCGGTGCCGAGTCCGACCATGCCGACCGTGGCCACCAGCTGGTACCACGCCTGACCGACGAACGAGTCGATCAGCGCGCTCGGCGCGTCGAGGCGGGAGACCACCGCCTCGGTCGTGTTCGCGTCGCTCGGTTCGTCCCACACGGCATTCGTGACCCACTCGGTGAAACGCATCGAAGCGAGCCCGAGCGCGACGGCGAGTCCCGAGATCGCCACCGCCTCGGACCGCCGCCGACCCGCCAGCAGCACCACGACGACGATGACGGCGGTGACCGGCAACATCGGCAGCGAGCGGCCGTGCACCGTCATGGCGAACGCCGCGGCCGCGACCGCTGCCACTGCACTCACCATCGAGCGACGGTCGACGAACGACTGGAGCGCGACGACGGTCACGAGGAACATCAGGGTGATCAGCGACTCGGCCCAGGTGTAGGCGCTGGCGGCGATCGCGCTCGGCGCCAGCGCGACGACCCCGGCGACCCCGGCCGCCGCCCGCGGGCCGAGACGGGTCCAGCGACGGACCAGCACGGTCAGACACGCAGCTGCGAGCCCGGCGAAGAGTGCATTCATGGTCAGCGCTGCCCGGACGAGCGCCTCGCCGCTGTCGACGACGGCGGCGAGCGGTGCCAGGGTGAGGGCGTACCCGGGATGCCACGTCAGGTGATCGAACATGTTCCAGCGCGTGCCCCCACCGAGCCAACGCGCCATCGCGAGTTGTCCCGGTTCGTCGGGCGCGACGTGGAACACCGAGCGATCAGCGGCCTCGACCCAGCGACCGAGGGCCACGACGATGGCGGCCGTCCACGTCCACGGTGAGCGCCACGGCCGGTCGGCCGGCCCGGTCGCCGGCGACGACACGGTCGGGGTGGGGGCGCGCGACTCGGAAGCTCGGTTGGGATCGTCGTCGACGGTGTCGGCGACGACCGAACGGCCGGGTTCGGTGATGTTCACGACGAGGGCTGCGTCGACCGAGCGGTCGGCGCTGGGGAAGATGCCGGTGGAATCCCCTGTGTATCGGCATTGCCGGGGTCGGTCGGACGTGGCGTGCGTCACGCCCGGCGTTCGGACCGTCGATCAGCTGCGCTGGTAGTTCGGCGCTTCCTTGGTGATGGTGACGTCGTGGGGGTGGCTCTCCTCGCGGCCGGCCGTCGTGACTCGCATGAAGCGGGCGCCGTTCCGGAGCTGCTCGAGGTCGGCGGCGCCGGCGTAACCCATGCCCGATCGCAGCCCGCCGACGAGCTGGTAGATCGTGTCGCCGAGCGGTCCGGCGTAGGGGACCCGCCCTTCGATGCCCTCCGGGACGAGCTTGTTCGACGTCTTGGCGACGTCGGACGTCTCACTCTGAGCCGTTGCGTAGCGGTCGGCACCCAACCCCTGCATCGCCCCGAGCGAACCCATCCCGCGGTACGACTTGAAGCGGCGGCCCTCGAACAGCTCGGTCTCGCCGGGGCTCTCCTCGGTGCCGGCGAGCAGCGAGCCGAGCATCACCGTCGTGGCGCCCGCGGCGATCGCCTTCACGACGTCGCCGGAGTACGTGATGCCACCGTCGCCGATGATCGGCACACCGAGACGGCGGGCCTTCTTGGCCGCGAAGTGGATCGCCGACAGCTGCGGCATACCGGCACCGGAGACGATGCGGGTGGTGCAGATCGACCCGGCACCGACCCCGACCTTGACCGCATCGGCGCCGGCGCCGGCGAGCGCCTCGACGCCGTCCTCGGTGACGACGTTGCCGGCGGTGACGGCGAGGTCGGGCCAGCCGCCCTTGATGCGTTCGATCGTCTTGATGACCCCGGCGGAGTGCCCGTGGGCGGTGTCGATCGCTACCGCGTCCACGCCCATGGCGACGAGTGCGTCGACCCGCTCTTCGACGTCGTCGCCGACCCCGCACGCCGCCGCGCAGCGGAGGCGGCCTCGGTCGTCGCGCGACGCGTTCGGGAAGTCGAGACGCTTCTGGATGTCCTTCACCGTGATGAGGCCGGCCAGCTTTCCCTGCTCGTCGACGAGCGGCAACTTTTCGATCCGGTACTTCTGCAGGAGGAGCTTGGCCTGGTCGAGCGAGGTGCCGACCTCGGCGGTGACGAGGTTCTCACTCGTCATGAATTCGCTGATGGGACGTTCGAAGTCGCTGCCCTCGCAGAAGCGGATGTCGCGGTTGGTGAGGATGCCGACCAGGAAGCCGTCGTCGTCGGTGATCGGCACGCCCGAGAACTTGAAGCGGTTCATCAGCTCTTCGGCCTCGAACAGCTTGGCTTCCTTGCGGAGCGTCACCGGGTCGGTGATCATGCCGCTCTGGCTGCGCTTGACCTTCTGGACCTCGGCGGCCTGTGCTTCGATCGTCATGTTGCGGTGGATCACGCCGATGCCCCCGTGGCGGGCCATGGCGATCGCCATGCGGCCCTCGGTCACCTTGTCCATCGCCGCCGACACGAGCGGCACGTTGAGCTCGATGTCGCGGGCGAACAGCGCGCTGGTGTCGACGGCGTCGGGCAGCGTGTCGGAGTAGCCCGGGACGACGACCACGTCGTCGAACGTGAGGGCGTCGTAGCGGTCGAAGAGCTCGTCGTTGATGTTCGTGCCGTTGATGTTCGCGTCACTGCTGGTCGCGTCATTGATGGTCGCGTCATTGATGGTCGCGTCATTGATGGTCATGGTGTCGCTCCTGACGAGGTGCTGGAGGGTTGACGACAGAGGGTGGCGATGGTGGCGACGAGCAGCCGGTGCTCGACGGCGTGGATGCGGTCGGCGAGTGTGTCGAACGTGTCGTCGGGTCGGATGTCGACGTCTTCGGTCGCGAGCACCGGGCCGTCGTCGACACCTTCGTCGGGGACGAGATGCACCATCACGCCGGTCGACGTCCGTTGGCCCGCCATGGCCTCGTGCCACGCGCGTTCGATGGCGTTGACGCCGGGGAGTTCGCCGGGCCGAGCGGGGTGGAGGTTGATCACCCGGTCGGGGAACCAACCGAGGAAGTCGCTCGTGAGGATCCGCATCCACCCGGCGAGCACGACGAGATCGGGGGCGAAGCCGGCGACGATGTCGGCCAGCCGGGCGTCGTAGTCCCGACGGGTTTCGTCGGTGTGCTTGCCGACGTGCACCGACGGGACGCCTGCGGTCGCGGCCCGTTCCAGGGCGAAGGCGCTCGAACGGTTGGACACCACGGCGACGACCTCGGCGGGGATGCTGCCGTCGTCGCACGCGTCGAGCACGGCTTGCAGGTTGCTCCCGTTGCCGGACACGAGCACCACGATCCGGGTGCGAGGTGCGTGCGGGGGCGCCATACGTCGACCGTAGACGCGCGGCCGGAGATCCGCGCTCAGCTGAACGAAAAATCCGCGCCGGCACGTCGCTGGGCGGGTGACCCCGCGAACCGCCCGCCGGTGGCTCCGCCGACGTGCCGATCAGGAGCAGGTCGACGTCGTTGTCCGCGCTGCAACTCTCGAGCGGCTCCCACCGACTGCGGACGTGGCCCCAGGGTCGAGGCCAGGCCGCGGCCACCAGGTAGACATCTTCCATGACCGCTCACGCCGTGTTCATCACCCACCGAACCAAGCCGGGACAGCGATCCAGCGCTGAAGCGATCTGGAACAGGATCATGAAGCCGGCGATCACCGCCAACTCGGATCACCTTGCCTACGTCTACACGCTCCCAGTTAACGAGCCCGACGTGATCGGGCGTTCCAGCTCTATCGGACTGCCGAAGCGGCCGCCGCATTCCTGCGGACACCCGAGTATCTCGAGTACGCAGACGTCGTGGCCGAGCATCTCGATGGGGCACCACACGTAGCCTCGAGTCCAGCGGCGTGGGTCAAGCCATGAGCCGCAGGATCGATCGTCCAACAGATTGAACTTCGGACAGCGGTTTCCATCGGTCAACGCAACGGTCGAGTGCCGGATGTGGCCGATGGCGAAGGTGAGCAAGTCGTCGAAGTGGCCATGACCGGCCAGCCATGGTGGGCCGCCGTCGGGCAGAACTTGGTTGGCCGCCGACACCTCTCCGGCGACGGCAAGCCGGGGCCTTCGCCCCTGGTCCGACCCTCCTCTGTGCGGGACACTGGAATCAGGAGATCCGTCTCACGGTCTCGGCCAGCTCAGTCAGGAGGGTGGTCATGTCCCCGACGCTGCATCCGGATCGTGTGGACGACCACGGCGCGTCATGGGTCGCAGCGGGTCTGATCACCGAGGAGCAGCTCGACTCGATCCGTCGCTTCGAGCACCTCGACGACACCGACGATCGGCGCTTGTCCGTCGCTGCGGAAGTCGCGGTGTACCTCGGCAGCGTGCTGGCACTGAGCGGGGGAGCGATGGTCGTGGCGCGTCGATGGGAGGAGCTCGCGTTCGCAGCGCGACTCGGCGTCGCGTTGGTGATCGCCGCCGCCGGCATCGCCGGCGGTGTCTGGTCGTATCGCCAGGGTGAGCCCGGCACCGATCGCGTCGGTGGGTTCCTGAGCGCGTTGGGGCTGGCGGGTGTCGCGTTCGCCAGCGGTCTCGTCGTGATCCGCGCCGATGCCGGTGCCGACGAACTCGCCGTCCTCGTGCCCGGCGTGGCTGTGATCGCCGTCGGTGCCGTGCTGTGGCGGAATCGGACGCGCCCACTCGAGTTCCTCGCGGTCGTCGCCGCCTCGGTGGCGGTGGTGACCGCCGTTGTCTCGCTGGCCGATCTGGACGTCTGGGTCGGCGGTATGACGATCTTGCTGCTGGGTTTCGCTCCTCGCGGCCGTGTCCGCGACGGGGCGCGTCCACCCGCGGCTCGTCGCGATCGCTGCCGGAGCCGCGTCTGCGTTCGGAGGAGCGTTCGCGCTCACCGAGGCCGACGAACGGCTCGGTCCGATCGTCGCGCTGTTGGTGGCGCTGGCGCTCGTCGTCGGTGCCACCCGTGCCGACGAGCCGGCGCTCGTGATGCTCGGCGTCGCCGGCACGCTCGTCGCCACCCAAGCGGTGCTCGCGACGAGCTTCGACGGTGCCGTCGCCGCCGCGATCGTCGCGCTGCTCGGTGTGCTGTTGGTGGTCGGTGTGATCGTTCGGTCGACCCGTCGAGATCGAGCCGCGGGCGGCTGAAACGGGCGATCGCTACGATTCCGGCGTGGTCGACATCGAGTGCGCAGCGTGTGGCACCGACGAGTTCCTGCGCGGTTCGCCCCGTGACGACGACACGATCGAACTCACCTGTGAACAGTGCGGGGCGACCTGGATCCGCGACCCTCGGCCGAGCTGCCCGCGGTGCGGCGGGCACGAGATGGAGGCTGCGCCCAAGGTGATCGTCGAGAAGTCGCGTGGGTCCCAGATGTCGATCCAGGGCATCCACCGTGAGTTCCTGTGTCGGGTCTGCGACGACGAGATCATCCGAGCCAGGCGGGACGGGTACCTCCCGGATCGGTTGCCCGGCAGCCAGTAGTCGCCGCGAGACCGACCTGTCACACGACCGGTCACACGACCTGGCGACCGGCGACCCAGACCGACGCGATGTCGGCCGGAGTGGTGAGCCGCACGAGGCGCTCGAACCGACTGGCCCAATCGTGGTCGTCGAGCGCGACGTCGGGGAGCCGGATCGCGACGGCGTCGAACCATCGACCCGGGGCGATCAGGCCGGCGTCGACCCCGAGGAGGTCGGCCCCGCCGACGGTCGCCATCCAGAACGCCGTCGTCGTGTCGATTCGTGCCGACGGATCGCCCTCGTCGACCAGTCGTTGCGATGCAGCGACCGCGTGCCCGCACTGCGCGAGGAGCGACGCACTCGGTCCACCGGCGACGTCGGTGCCGAGTCCGAGGCGGACGCCGGCGTCGAGCGCCTTGCGGGCGGAGAACGGCCGGTCGGCGAAGTAGACGTTCGACAATGGGCAGTGCGCGACGCCCGCACCGCGCTGAGCGACCAGCGCCCGGTCGACGTCGTCGAGATGGGTGGCGTGGGCGAGGACGGTGTGCTCGCGCAGCAATCCGAACCGGTCGAGTGCGTGCGAGTCGGTCACACCACACCGCTCGAGGACGTGGCCGTGCTCCCAATCCCCCTCCGAGCAGTGCGTCTGGACCAGCGTGCCGCTCGACGCGGCGAGCTCGGCCAGCCCGGTGAGTGCGGCATCGGTGCAGGCAGGAATGAACCGCGGCGTGACGATCGGCTCGACGAGCCCGTTCGCGCCGTCGACCGCCCGGATCGCCTCGACCGAGCGGCCACTCGCGTCGACCGCCGCGATGGCGGACGGGTCGCGGTACCACTCGGGCGTGCCGTCGGGGTGGTCCATCGCACAGCGGCCGACGAATGCTCGCTGGCCGAGGCGGGC
>NZZV01000137.1 GCA_002698945.1 Acidimicrobiaceae bacterium | reverse complement strand
TCCACGCCAGCACCGCGACCAGGCCACCGACCAGCAGGCAAACCGCTGCCGCCATCCACAACCTGGCTCCGGAACGCACATTCCGTCGCCGGTGATGGTAGGACGTCGGCTCGCCCGTGACTCGTGCGAGCACTTCGTCGACGGTGATGTCGCCGAGCTCGTCGAGGGTCCCGTCGTACTCGTCGACCAGGGTTCGGATCTGTTCACGCACGTCGTTCGACATCGTCGACCTCCAGTTCGTTCCGCAATCGATTGATGGCCTTGGCGAGGTGGTCGTGCACGGTCGAGGGGCTGATGCCGAGGAGATCGGCGACTTCGGCCTGACGCCAGTCGTACCCGTGCACGAGCAGCACGATCGTGCGCTGCTGCTCGGTCAGCCGCGACAACGCCGGACCAAGACCGGGCTCCACATCGGGGAACCGATGCTCGTTGTCGTCGACAAGACGAATCGGTGCCCGCCGAGGTACGAACGACCGCGTCGCCGACTGCCCGACCCGGTAGAGGTACCCGACGGGATTCGCGACGCCCGCGAGGCGGTCCCAGTGCTCCCACGCCCAACTGAGAGCGTCGACACACGCCTCGCGTCCGTCGACCGGCCCGTAGGTAGCGACCAACGCTTGGAGCAGGCCCGGCTTCACACGTCCGACGAAGGACTCGAACTCGCGACGCCCCGGGTTGTGCTCGACCACTGCCATCAACCCTATGACCACCCAGCACCGCGAATCCGCGGCCCAGCTTCGGGCGTGAATCTGGTCATTCTGGGTCGGCGGAGCCGGCTGAGTTCCGGATGGGGGAGAACGCTCCGGCGTACGTGCCGGATTGTGGGGTTGCGACGAGTGCAGCAACTGAACAGTATGCGTGTCGCCTACAGAGTCCGGTAGACGCGGAATCGGTGATCCATACGAAGGACGATGACGGCGCGCAACATTCTGAGCGGTTTCCAACGGGGCATGATCATGGCATGATAGTGGCATGACTCGCGCTCGGATCAGTACGACGGTCGACCGCACGCTTCTCGACGATGCTCGCCGACTCCACGCAGGAACCACTGATGCCGAACTCGTCGATGAGGCACTGACAGCACTCCTCGAGCGCTACCGGTCTGCCGAAATTGACGCCGCGTATGAAGCTGCGTACGAAGCTCACCCGATCGACGGCGAAGATGAGTGGGGCGATCTCGCCTCGTTCCGAAGCGCTGCTTCAGCCACATGAGCCCTGCGCCCGTCCGGGGGGAACTGTGGTGGTGCGAGCCACCGGAGATTGGTCGACGACCGGTCGTGGTCCTCTCGCGTGATGCAGCGATCCCGCGTCTGCGTCGTGCACTCATCGCACCATGCACCACGACGATCAGAGGCCTGCCGAGTGAGGTCGTTCTCGACCCGGGTGACGATCCCATCGGTCGCCGCTGTGCCGTCAACCTGGACTCGATCGAGTCGGTGCCAACCGCCGTGCTGGTCGAGCGGATAGGTGCACTGAGCGGCATGCGAATGCGAGAGATCTGCCAGGCACTTGAGGTTGCGGTCGACTGCCGATAGCCGGAACGTTCTCGAGCGGGCGGGCGAGCATCGAGGTGCCGATACCGGTCGCATCGGCTCGGCTGATCGGTTACACATTCTTTGCGCCTCACCCGTGTCAGTCGCCGGGTCCGGTCGGCTCTTCGCTCTCATAGCCATCGCTGTACCGGACCGTGAAGTCGCCGCGCTCGGGGTCCGCGTTCAGTTTCGGAGGCTCTGGGAACTCGATGCTGGCAACGCAACCGTCGGCCAGGTTCACGACGCCAGCGAACGTGACGCCGCTTTCTCGATCACATATGGGTAGGCCCGTGAGACACGTTGTTCTCCGCCGGCGTACTGGAACGAGCAATCGGAAGAGTCCGGACGACACCGGTGCGCGTGGTTCAACTCGACCGGAGACGGCGGCGGCCAACACTGCGGGCCGATCCCCGACGCCGTGCTGGTGATCGACGGCACACAGTCGATCCCTCGCCAGCCTGACGGAGTCGTCGCTGCTGTGTGGGGCTCGGCGACCAACGAGGTCACCACCGTCGAGGTCGAGTTCGTCGACGGCACGGTCGTCACCGCCCGGCCCGGCGACCTCAGCGACTCGTTCGACAAACGATTCTGGATTGCCGCAACCGCAGTAGCGACCTCGCTCACGACGGACCCATCCGTCGCCGCCGTCCGCGCCTACGACTCGAACGGCTCACTCTTGGCGGCCGAAGTACCGACCCCCAGGGGGTAGACCTCGATCGCCGTGGCCGCGGTTGCCGTGATGCCATGGATGGAACGAAATGGGTTGCCGGATGATCAGGTCTGGGCTGTGAGGGAAGATGCTGGTGTGGTGCCGATCGATCCGTCGTTGGCGCAGCCAGGCGCCGAACGGGCTGAGCATCGTCTGGAGGCCCTGTACCGGGAGCATCAGCGCCGGCTTCGAGGACTCGCTGCGTCGGTGATGTTGGACTGGTCGCAGGCCGATGAGGTGGTGCATGACGCCTTTGCTGGCCTGGCTGGTCGGGTTGACGAGGTCGACAATCCGGAGGGCTATCTCCAGCGGTCGGTGATCAACATTGCGTTGCAGATCGTGAAGCGCCGCGGGCGGGCGCTGCCTGCACGACCGATCGAGCCGCCATCGATCCCGGAGATTGACGAGATGTGGACCCTGGTGTCCGGGTTGCCGGCTCGTCAACGTGCCGTGCTGGTGTTGCGCTTCTGGGAGGACCTCACCCAGGACCAGATCGCCGATGTGCTCGACATTCCGGTCGGGACCGTGAAGTCCGCGTTGCATCGGGCGCTTCGTGCCCTCAAGTCCGAACTGGAAGCCAAGGAGGAACGATGAACGATGAACGATCTCGATGAACTCGAACGCGAACTCGGCCCGACGCTGCGGTCGACGTTCGATACCTGCATCGCAGAACCTGCCGGTCGAACCGACTCGCCGGCCGAGCAGCCCCGAGATGACCGCGATCCGGTGGTCGGGTCGGTCGAGACCGTGCGAGCCTCGCCTGGCCGCCGGCGACTTGTCGGTGCCCTGGCCGTTGCTGCCGTGGCCATTGGCGTCGTGAGCGTCGCGGCTGTGGCGAGTCGCGATGGTCGCTCGAGCCCGCCGAGTGCGCCGGCGACGATCTCGTCGACCGATCAAGGCCCGCTGGGCACCGGTCCAGCGGACACCATTCCGGGTACCGACGCGGCGACGACGGTGGGTCCTGATGTGGTCGCTGAAGATCTCGGAATCGCGCTGCCGACCTTCGTGCCCGAGGGCTACGTCCTCGACGACGTGCAACTGACCCGCAACTGGCGGCCCGTAGCGCAACGTGTGATCCCGGACAGGACGCAGTATGTCCAGCGCATCGACGGAACCATTGCCGCAACAGCGACGTTGAGCTCGCAGCCACTCGATGCCGAGTTCGACACCGACAAGGGATCGATCACGGTGCACGGGAGTCCGGCACAGATCTTCGACAATGGGGAAGGCATCCACGTCGTCTGGGCGGAAGCAGACCGGATCGTCACGTTCGCCTCCAACGGTGTCGGCTGGGACGAGACTGCGGCCCTCGCGGAGCGCACGATCGTCGACGCCGAGTCGGGATCGGTCACGCTCCCGTCGGACTCCGGGTTCGAGATCGCGGACTTGCCTTCCGCGCCGGCCGCAGATGCCGCAGCGCTGTCAGTGTCGTATCGATCAGGCTCCGACCAGGATGGACGCATCGAGATCAGCCGCTGGCCGAATAGCGGCCAGGACACGCTCGAGGTCATCGAGTTCCGAATGACCAGGCAGAACTGGGACGTCGAAACAGCCACGGTGAACGAGCACCCGGCGCTCGTTCTGAGCCCGCCGACCACCGAATCTCCGCCGCTCCGACAGGTGCAGTGGATCGACCAGGACGGCACTTGGGCCGTTGTCGGCCGACTGCCAGCGGGCACCCTGACTCAGGTCGCCAGTGGCTTGGAGTCAGCCACGCTCGAGCAGGCACGCCGGCTGAGAAACGAACTCGACGCGGACCTCGCGTCACTTCCTGAGCTCGATCGCACGACGCTCGACAACGGGATCGAGATCTCGATACACACGATCGGCAACGGAGTCGGTGCTTACTGCGTTCACCTCCCCGAACAGTTCTGCCAACGGGTGGTCGGCGAGAGCTCGATCATCGGTGAGCCCCATGACTCGTTCACACGAACGACTTGGATCGATGATCAGCCGTGGATGGTCGGCTGGGCCGACGGTCGACATCAGCCAACCCTCTACACCGAAGGTGGGAGCACGGATCCCGTCGCTGACGCCGTCGACGGCGCCCTCGTCGAGGCAGATGCCGACGGCACCTTCATCGCCGTGCCATCACCAGCTGAAGACTTCCAGTTCAGCTTCGACCCCGACACGTTCCCGGTGTTCGGCGCCACCGTCACCGGCGACCCCGAGTCCGACCTGCTCCGCTGACTCGGACGAGGCCACCAGACCTGCGTCGCCGAGGCGGCGGTTGCTGCATGGCTGATCGGTCAGAGGTCGAAGCCGATCAGGTCGCCGAGGTCTTCGCCTGGGTTGACGACTCGGACGTTTCCAGTCGGGACGTCGCCGGGACGGTGGGCGTGCACCCATGTGCCATCGTCGGTCTCTTCGGTGGTGACGGTGACCCCGGTGCTGGGTTCGAGGCGTTCGAACGATCCGCGCAGGAGTGCGTAGTGGTCGGCTGATCCGTCGCTGTTGTTGAACGTGAACGCGGCGACCGGATCGTCGGCAAATATCTGCCCGATCGGGCCGAGGGCGACCTCGCAACGATCCGGAGCGATGCACAACGCAACCGGATCGCCGGCAAGGGTGTACATCTCGATCTCGGCCTCGTCGATCGTCGTCGCGACGGCGCGATCGAACATCGAGCGCACGCCTGCTGCGATGCGTGCGCGAGTTGACGAGACGTCGTCCGGGTTGATCGGTCTGAACGAGTTGGCGACATCCAGGAACTGGTCGCGGCTGATGTCGTCGCTGGCGCTGGTGACAATCACCCAGGCACCGGAGCTCTGCTGCCAGGTGACCAGCTGGGGGCCGGCCGGGTCGGCCTGGTAGCGACCGATCGAACCGTTCGCCAGCTCGATGGTCTCGTCGTCGGCTGTCGAAGCGACTGTGTCGCTCCCGGTGACACTCCACGTGATCTCGTCGCCGCCCTGGATGAGGTCGGGATCGAGCGGGCGGATCATGCCGCTCGTCCCGTCGCCAGCGATCGACCAGATGCTGTAGCCGGTGGGGGAGTCCGTCGGCACGACCCCGGCTCGGGGGACGATCGTGTCGGCATCCGATGGGTCCGGATTGGTCTGGGTCGGTTGCGGCATCGAGGCGTCGCTGGTCGGTTCCGAGTTCGACGCCTCCGGATCAGGTGGGAGTTGGTTGCAGCGTTCGAAGGTGTCGAGGGTGCATTCGATCGAATACTCCGGCACTGCGGCGCCCCATTCTTCGGCCGTGACCTGTCGGAGGGTCGCAGCGAAGGCTTCGATCGTGTCGATGTCGGTCTGTCCGCCGACGACGACCATCCGGTGCGGGCTGAAGTTCCAGAGGACTGTGGAATGCAGTGCGTCCTCACCTGCTTCGGATACGGGAGCCTCGATCGTGCCGAACGCGCGCCACGCTCGCACTCCGTTGATGGTGGTCGGTTCGACGCGGTCGAATCGTCCGCCAACAAGCCCGAGCCCGTCCGGCCAGCTATACGTCTCCACGGCGATCTGCGTGTCTAGCGGACCCGGGATCGTGGCCGTCCATTGGGCGAAGACGGTGTCGCTCTGGGCGTCGCCGAGCCACACCGAGTCGACGATCTGGCGGGATGACTCCGGTCCAAGTGAGATCTCGCCAGTTGAAGCAACAACCACGTCGTCGAGCACCTCGAAGACGGCGCTCGACCGATCGGGACCAGACTGCACCAACACCCACCACGCGCCGCGATCTTGAGCGACCATCGTCAGGAAGCCGTGTTCGGAGGTCCACGTAGGAAACCCACCGTGATCGCCCTCGACCCAACCGCGCCCGGTGTCAAAATCGTTGAACGTCGACACCGTTGCGAGATCCTCGAACCCGCCGTTGGCCGCCCGGCCGACCGTCGCACCGTAACTCGGCTGCCCGGGTCGGACGCCCGTCAGCATCGCAGCGCTACCGCTCCCCATGACGACGTCGCTGCCGCCGGGAAGCAGGTACAGCGGACCCGGAGGGTCGTTCTGCGCGCTGAAGAACTGCGGTGGCGGGTCGGGTCGACCGGCAATCGCAGCACCGACGACTCCTGCGATCACGAGCACAACCGCCGCCGCCATCACGACCCGACGCTGCTTGGTCGGCCGGTCGGCGGCGCGCGCCTCCGCCAGCTGGGCGTCCGCCGCCTCTCGGACGACCGGGCGTGGTGGGGGAGTAGTGGGACGGAGCGTGGCCGAGTGGGTGTGCTCGATCCAGCGTCCATAGGTCTCCAGCTGCTGTTCCAGCTCAACGGACATCGGTCTCGACCTCCAGTGCGACTCGGAGCTTGCTCAATGCACGTGACAGGTGGGTTCGAACTGTTGACTCGCCAACCCCCAGCACATCGGCGGTGTCGACCTGCGACCAACCGAACGAGTGCACCAGCATCACGCACACCCGCTGCGGTTCGGTCAGCTGCTCGAGAGCTGGGATCAGGCCCGGCTCGAACTCGGGCAGTTCGACAGGACCAGGGACGGGCAGGCTGGGCGGTCGCCGCCGTGACTGCCGGGCCGCTGACTGCCCGACCCGGTACAGGTAGCCCGCCGGGTTCAGCATCGACGACAACTCGTCCCAATGCTCCCAGCCGTACGCCACCGCATCCGCAGCTGCGTCGAGACCGTCGACCGGGCCATAGGCATCGACCAAGGCAGCCCGCAGACGCGGGCCGACTTCCTCAGCGAACTGCTCGAACTCCACACCACATGAGAGCATCCAGCGCATCGAATCCGTGACACGCGGGGTGACGTCTACCGACGGCGACGGCGCGCCGGCGTGAGGCGAGCAGTCGGGATCCTGCTCGTCACCATCTGGTAGTCGACGCACAGCTCATTTGCTGGAGCCACAACGACACGAGGGGTCAGAATCGCTTCGGCGGAATCAGGGTCTGCAGCCGCGAGCAGGCCGGCCCTGCGCTTTGCGGTCGCCGAGCCGCCCCAGAGCCGCCTCGACGAACCGGTCGACCACGGCACCTCCACCACCGGCGGTGTCGAGCGCTGGCGAAAGTACTACTTGTAGAATTCTTGCCATGTGCGTCACCGAGAAGGGCCAGGTCACGATCCCGAGCCGGACACGCCGAGTCGTTCGTCCTGGGCCCTGAGATGATGCACGAGATGTTCGGCTGCTCCAGCATCAACGTCACCGCCGACGTGTACGCCCACGTGCTGGCTCCTGCGAAGGACGACGCTGCTGCCGCGATGGACCGGGCGCTCGCCTCCAACCTGAGCGACGCTGCGCGATGAGTCCAGCGTTTGCCAGCGGTGATCGTCGCTGGACGATCTACTTCTACGCAGAGGAACGACACCGCCTTCCACACGCGGCAGTGCGTGGGCCGGGCTTCGCGTTCACCGTTCGACTGGCCGATGGCGAAGTCCTGGCTTCTCGAGGCACGGTGCCCGCCCGGGTCGTCCGTGAGATTCAGGAACTGATCGGAGAGCATCGTGACCTGTTCGTGCAAGCGTTTCTCGACACGCTCGACCATCGGTTCCCAGGTACTCTTGATGAGGCCATCGAACGTCAGCGACGAGAACAAGGAGGCAACGAGTGAGCCCCGACGAGTTCATCTTGATCGACGTGACCGCCGTCCGCGTGCTCGCCCGCTACGTGCTCGAACTGACCTTCGATACCGGTGAGACGCGTGTGATCGATGTGGAGGGTTGGCTGACCGGCCCGATGTTCGAGCCGCTGGTCGCCGACTACGCGATGTTCACTGCGGTGCGGGTCGACCCCGACGCCGGAACGATCGTCTGGCCCAACGGAGCTGACCTTTCGCCGTCGGGGCTCTACGCGGCGTCCAAACCGGCGATTCCGGCGTGAGCCCAACGCTCGCTCCGGGCTGAGTTGCCGGACAACTTCTGCCGGCAACGCGCTCGACCAGCCTCCCGGCGAGTGACGACGTTCCGAGCAGAAGTCGGGCCGTGTAGGCGGTGGTCGAGCACGATCCGTCGACGGCGCCCTCGTCGAAGCAATTGCCGATGGCACGTTCGTCGCCGTGCCATCACCAGCGGACGACTTCCAGTTCAGCTTCGACCCCGACACGTTCCCGGTGTTCGGCGCCACCGTCGCCGGCGATGCCGAATCCGACCTGCTCCGCTGACACGGACGAGGCCACCAGCCCTGCGATCGTCTGATCGGGGTCGACATGACGACGCATCGTGCGCCGATGACAAGCTTTGCCATCGTGGACTAACCTGACCCGCATGTCGACGATGAACGTGTCGCTCCCCGACGAACTCAAGTCCTTCGTCGACGAACGCGTCGGTCACGGCGGGTTCGGGTCGACCAGCGAGTACGTCCGCGATCTGATCCGCCGCGACCAGGACCGCGAACGACTCCGCACGCTCCTGCTCCACGGGGCCGCCTCGCCGCCGGGCCCGATGGCAGACGACTCGTACTTCGAGTCGCTGCGCGCCCGGGTCCGTGCCGGCGACTGAGCAGACGTGGCCAAGCCCGTCAGGCTCCGCCAACTCGCCGCGGCCGACCTCGACGATGCAAGCGAGTACTACCGCCGTGAGGCCGGCGAGCAGACGGCTCTTGACTTCGTCGACGCCGTCGAGCGCGGCATCAAGCGACTCCGACGCAATCCCCAGGTCGGTTCACTCCGGTTCGCCTACGAGCTCGCCATCCCCGATCTGCGAGCCTGGCCGCTGGAACGCTTCCCCGACGTCGTGTTCTACGTCATCACGGACGAGGAGATCGACGTCTGGAGAGTCCTCCACACACGTCGTGACGTGCCAGCGACGATCGAGTCGCCAGAGGCGTAGATCCGGACGGTCGATACAGGGCACCATCGCGCACTGCAGGTGACGACAACCCGCTCCCGTGGACAGCAGCGTTCCTGGCGGGCGAGGCCTTCGGGTCGAGGTCGACGCCGACCATGAGTGGGTCGGCCCACCTCAAGTTCGCAGCGATGACGCGCCTGGGTCCGAGCTGGCCGACCCGACCCGACGCGTCCGCGGGCGCGCTCCTGCTCCTCTCGGAAACGGTGACACACCCGCTGAGTAGGCTGGTGCGTACCACCCACACCCACCGACGCACCAGCCTACTCAGCGGGTCGGAGGGGGCATCGGCGGCCGGGAAGATCACAATATGGGTGTCATCGTCGCGCCCGCTCGTTTCTCGGGTGACGCGCCCGCGGACGCGTCTCTGGGCAGGTCACGGTGTTCCGTCGTCACCGCTCGAACAGGCTGACCGAAGACCTTGCCGTGTCCTGCGTACGGATTCATCGCAGGGCCGCCGACAGTGCGTGCCGGGTCGATGAGATGTGGAACGTTCTGGTGATGTGGTTCGTCAGGTGGTGGTGATGGGACCAGCCGGAGTGAACGAAGACATCGCGGCGAATGGCTGCGACGGCGGCGACGCTGACACCGCGGTGCTCTTTCGCGAGCATGCTCCAGAGCTTCGCCGGCTGGCTCGTGCGATCACGTTCGACGCGTTATTGGCCGAGGAGGTCGTTCAGGACGCGTTCGTCGGGTTGCTCCGCCTCGACGGCGGCGTCGACAATCCGCCTGCGTATCTGCACCGGTCAGTCGTGAACGGCGCCGTCGATCGGGTGCGCCGACGGGAGCGTTTCCGGCTGTTGCCGGAGC
>NZZV01000136.1 GCA_002698945.1 Acidimicrobiaceae bacterium | reverse complement strand
AGGCGCGTGCGGCCGAGGCGCTGCGGGAGCTGGTCGAGCTGACCGGCATCCACGTCGTCACGACGCTGATGGCACGCGGCGTGCTGCCCGACTCCCACCCGCTCAACCTCGGCATGCCCGGCATGCACGGCACCGCCACCGCGACGACCGCCCTCCAGAAGAGCGACCTGTTGATCGTGCTCGGCGCCCGGTTCGACGACCGGATCACCGGCCGCGTCGACTCGTTCGCACCCGAGGCCAAGGTCATCCACGTCGACATCGACCCAGCGGAGCAGGGCAAGATCCGCCGGCCCGACGTGCCGATCGTCGGTGACTGTCGTCAGGTCACCGAGGAGATCGTCAAGGCGCTCCGTGAACTGCAGGACGGCGGCGCCGAGCAGCCCGACCTCGGCCCGTGGAAGAGCCGGATCTCCGGCTGGCAGGAGCAGTTCCCGGTCGCCTACGAAGCCGGCGAACCCGGCCGAGCGCTCAAGCCGCAGTACTGCCTCGAGCAGCTGCGCGACGCCGCGCCACCAGGCACGATCCTGTGCTCGGGCGTCGGCCAGCACCAGATGTGGTCGTCGCTGCACTGGAACTTCGAGGAGCCGTACACGTGGGTCAACTCGGGTGGTCTCGGCACCATGGGCTTCTCCATCCCGGCCGCCATCGGCGCCAAGGCGGGTCACCCCGACAAGACCGTCTGGGCCGTCGACGGCGACGGCTGCTTCCAGATGACGGCGCAGGAACTCGTGACCGCGACGGTGGAGCGGATCCCGATCAAGGTCGCGCTGCTCAACAACAGCTACCTCGGCATGGTCCGCCAGTGGCAGGAGATGTTCTACGACGAGCGGTACAGCGAGGTGTACCTGTCGACCGACGTCCCGGACTTCGTGATGTGGGCCGAGTCGATGGGGTGCGTCGGCATCCGTGTCGAGTCACCCGAGGAGGTCGCCCCGGCGATCGAGAAGGCGAACTCGATCAACGACCGCACCGTGGTCATCGAGTTCCGCACCGACGCCAGCGAGAAGGTGTTCCCGATGGTGCCCGCCGGCGCCTCGAACGACGACCTGCTCGTCCATCCCACCCAGCAAGCCATTCGCGACCGCCTCGCCTGAGCCGAATCGAGATCCCCCGATGACCGCCATCAATCCCACTGGTTCGTCGCTGAACCACCACATCTTGTCCGTGCTCGTGCAGAACCGGCCCGGCGTGCTCGCACGCGTCGCCAGCCTGTTCGCCCGACGCGGCTACAACATCTTCTCCCTCGCCGTCGCCCCGGCCGAGGAGGACGGCATGAGCCGGATCACCATCGTGGTCGACGTCGAGTCGGCACCGCTCGAGCAGATCGTCAAGCAGCTGTTCAAGCTGATCGACGTCATCAAGATCAGCGAACTCGATCCGCGTCGGTCGGTCGAGCGCGAACTCCTGCTCGCGACGGTCCGATCCGACGCGGCGACCCGCAGCCAGATCGTCGAACTCGCCAGCATCTTCGAAGCCAAGATCCTCGCCGTCGCCCCCGACGCCCTCACGATCAGTTTGGAGGGACATCCCGACAAGTTGGATGATTTCGAGGGCCTCCTCGCCGACTACGGGCTGGTCGAACTCCAGCGCACCGGTAGGGTCGCCCTGCCCAAACTCGATCGTGGTACGCACCTGCGTGCCGTCACCAACAATGCACAAGGAAGAGTGAGCTGAGATGGCCGCCAACGTCTACTACGAAGCCGACGCCGACCCCTCGATCATCCGCGACAAGAAGGTCGCGATCATCGGCTACGGCTCGCAGGGCCACGCCCACGCGCTGAACCTCAAGGAGTCGGGTGTCGACGTGTGCGTCGGCCTCCGCGACGGTTCGTCGTCGAAGGCCAAGGCCGAGAACGCGGGGCTCACCGTGAAGTCGATCGCCGACGCGGCCGCCTGGGCCGACGTGGTGATGATCCTGGCGCCCGACACCGAGCAGAAGCGGATCTTCGACGAGCACATCGCAGCCGGCCTCGAAGCGGGCAACGCGATCGCCTTCGCGCACGGCTTCAACGTCCGGTTCGGCCGCATCACCGCGCCGGAGGGGGTCGACTGCATCATGATCGCGCCGAAGGGACCCGGTCACCTCGTGCGTCGCACCTACGTCGAGGGTGGCGGTGTGCCGGCACTCATCGCCGTCGATCAGGACGCGACCGGTGAGGCGAAGGCCGTGGCGCTCTCGTACGCCGAAGCGATCGGCGGCGCCCGCGCCGGCGTCATCGAGACGACGTTCCCCGAAGAGACCGAGACCGACCTGTTCGGTGAGCAGGTGGTGCTGTGCGGCGGCCTCACCAAGCTCGTGCAGTACGGGTTCGAGACCCTGACCGAGGCCGGCTACGCCCCCGAGATGGCGTACTTCGAGTGCCTGCACGAGGTGAAGCTGATCGTCGACCTGATGTACGAAGAGGGCATCGCAGGCATGCGGTACTCGATCTCCGACACCGCCGAGTACGGCGACCTCACCCGCGGGCCGCGCGTCATCACGCCCGAGACCAAAGACGTCATGAAGCAGATCCTCGGCGAGATCCAGTCGGGTCAGTTCGCCGACGAGTGGGTCGCCGAGTCGGAGTCGGGCCGCGAGAACTACCACCGCCTCCAAGAAGAGGGCAAGCAGCATCCGATCGAGATCGTGGGTGCCAAGCTGCGGTCGATGATGCCGTGGATCTCGGCGGGCAAGCAGTCCGTGAAGGACGCCTCCGGCGGCGACAGCTGACCCGAGCTTTTTTCGTGGCGCCGGCGGGGTGAGGTTTCACTCCGGTCGTCGAAGCTGCTACAAATACGGTCGAACACTTTCCCTGGTGTTCACAGAGGTTGCCGCGCCGGCTTCGGCCGGGGCGTGCCAACCGTGCGGCCGGTTTCCGTCGTTCAACCCCATCCGCCTGGGGTGACGGTGATCGGTCGTGGCTGGGTGCCGGACGGCGGGTCCGGCACCCAGCGTCGTTTTCGGGGTCGATCCGTGGTGTCGCGGTTCAGCTGACGGCGACGCGACAGGCGAGTCGCATCATGTCGTCGACGCCGCGCTTGAGTTCGTCGTCGCTGATCCGGCTCGTCTCGCCCGACTCGTCGAGGAGGTCGGACACCGTCATGATCGCGAGTGCCTCCATGCCGCGCAGGGCGGCGACGGTGTACATCATCGCCGCTTCCATCTCGACGCCGATGTGACCGGTTCGCTTCCACCGGGCGAACGTCGTCGAGTCGGGGTCGTAGAACACGCCGCTCGTCACGACCGACCCCACGTGCACCGTGGCGCCGGACTCACGGGCCAGCGTGGCGGCGAGCTCTGCGAGGGTGAAGGTGCCGGTCGGCGCGTAGGAGTCCATCTGGGCGAGGCGGAGCGGGGTCTGGTCCTCGGCGGTGGCGGAGATACCGACGACCGTGTCGCCCATCCGCATGCCCTCCTTGAGACCACCACAGGTGCCGACGCGAACGAGACGTCGCGCGCCGAGCATGGCGAGTTCCTCGAAGACGATGCCGGACGAGGGGGCGCCCATCCCGGTCGTCTGGACGCTGATCGGCGAACCCTCGAAGGTGCCGGTGAAACCCAGCATGCCGCGCTCTTCGTTGACGCAGCGGTACCCCTCGTCGAAGAAGGTCTCGGCGATGTAGGCGGCGCGACGAGGGTCGCCCGGGCACAACACGTTCGGGGCGTAGTCCCCGTCCTCGGCTCGCAAGTGAATCGGCATGGTGCCCAGCGTAGGTCTGGGTACGGCCCGTGACGCGCAACGGGACCGACCACCGTGGTCGGTCCCGCCGGCGTGTCTCGGTCTCGGCCCAGGTCAGCTGACCTGGATCGGGAGCAGGACCTCGTCGATGGCGTGGATCACGCCGTTGCTCGCGTTGACGTTGAACGGAGCGACGATCGTCGGTGCCGTTCCGGTGTCCACGTCGGTGATCTCCAGGTTGCCGTTCACCTGGAACGAGGCGCCGAGCAGGGGGTCGATCGTGCGGGGCTGTGGGCCCTTCGGCACGACGCTGTTCGAGAACCGACGACCCTCGGTCACGTGGTACAGCAGCACGTCGGTCAGCAGCCCCGTCGGCAGATCGCAGACAGTTCCGGCGTCGACACCGAGCGTCGTCTCGAACGCGGCGTCGGTCGGCGCGAACACGGTGTACTTGTCGCCGCTCGTGAGCGTCTCGAGGACCAGCGGGTCCGCGCACAGCACGGCGGCGACGAGCGTGTCGAAGTCGCCGTTGCTCTGGGCGATCTCGACGATCGACTGATCACCGGGCTTGCCTTTCGCATCGGCGATCGGTGCCACGGCGAGGGTGGCGGCGGTGGCGATGGCCGCGCCGGCGGCGAGGAACTTCTTCATGGTGGATCTCCCTGGTGTTGGCGGTGGTGTTCGGCGACGTGCGTCGCTGGTGTGCACTACGGGGCGCGTCGATCGGGCGGATGCGCGCCCGAACACACCGCCGTGGGGGTGCGACAACGGTCGTAGGCTGGGGCGTCATGCTGCGCCTGTACGACACCGCGACGAGAGAGGTTCGTGAGCTCGCCCTGCGCGAGCCCGGCAAGGTCAGCATCTACCTGTGCGGTCCGACGGTCTACGGCCCGCCCCACCTCGGGCACGGCCGCGCCACGCTCGAGTACGACATCCTCCGGCGCTATCTCGAGTGGACCGGGCTCGAGGTGCGACTCGTGTCGAACATCACCGACATCGAAGACAAGATCATCGAGCGCGCCCAGCGCGAGGACCGGCCCTGGCAGGACATCACCACCAAGTGCGAACGGGTGTGGTTCGAGGCGATGGACGGCATCGACGTGCGACGGCCCACCGACGTGCCCCACGCGACCGAGTACGTCGACCAGATGGTCGAGATGATCGGGCAACTCGTCGATCTCGGTCGGGCCTACGACACCGAGGACGGGATCTACCTGTCGGTCGAGACGGTCGAGGGCTACGGCCTGCTCGCCCAGCAGTCGCTCGACGACATGCGCTCGGGTGGCGGCGAGCGGGAGGTGTTCGGCGCCGAGTTCAAGCGGCACCCGGCCGACTTCGTGCTGTGGAAGTACTCGAAGCCGGGTGAACCGTCGTGGCCGTCGCCGTGGGGCGACGGACGGCCGGGCTGGCACAGCGAATGTGTCGTGATGAGCCTCGACCTGTTGGGGGAGGGGTTCGACCTGCACTGCGGGGGACAGGACTTGCGCTTCCCGCATCACGAGAACGAACGGGCGCAAGCCGTCGCGCTCGGCAAGCGGTTCGCGAACCATTGGATGCACAACGGCTTCGTCGTCGACGCCGAGGGCGAGAAGATGTCGAAGAGCCTCGGGAACGTGTCGAATCTGCTCGATCTCATCGACCAGTTCGATCCGCGCGCGTACCGGATGGTGCTGCTCCAGTCGCATTACCGCAGCCCGGTCAAGGTGACCCAGGACAACGTCGACGCCGCCGTGAAGTCGCTCGAGGGGCTCGACGCGTTCGCCGCTCGGACCGCTTCGGTCGCGGGCGGCGATGCCGACGTCGACGTGCTCGATGCGTTCCGGGCCGCCATGGACGACGACCTGGACACGCCGCGGGCGACCGCGCTGATGTTCGACACGGTGCGACGTGCGAACGCCGCACTCGACGCGGACGACCCGACTGCGGGCGCCCTCGTCGCCGCGGCACTCGAGATCGCCGACACCCTCGGGATCGGGGTGCGCGGTGTCGGGGAGGTGCCCGCGGACGCGGTGGCGACCGCCGCCCGACTCGACGCCGCCCGCACGGCCAAGGACTACGCGACGGCCGATCGCCTCCGCGCCGAGCTCCAGGCGGCCGGATGGACGGTCGAGACGACGAAGGACGGCACGACGCTGCGTCGTTGACGTCTGACGTCGCCCCGGGTCGGCATCGGGGGATACCACGGTTCGCCGTCATGGCTCCGTAACATTGTCCGGAATGTCGACGACCACCGAGACGCCGCCCGGGATGACGCGCCCGATGCGCCGCGCCCGGCCGTCGCGCGACGCCACCGGCCTCGCCCGCCCGAAGATGGGCTATCAGCCCGGCCTCGACGGGCTGCGGGCACTGTCGGTCGTCGCCGTCATCTTGTACCACGGCGGCTTCACGTGGATGCACGGCGGCTTCTTCGGTGTCGAGGTGTTCTTCGTCGTGTCGGGCTACCTCATCACGATGTTGCTCGTCGAGGAGCGCGAGCGGACGGGAGGGGTGTCGCTGTCACAGTTCTGGGTTCGCCGTGCCCGTCGGCTCTTCCCGGCCCTGTTCACGATGCTGGCGGCGATCGCCGTGTGGACGGCGTTGTTCGGCACCGCCGAGCAGACGTCCCAGCTCCGCGGCGACCTGCCATGGTCGATCCTCTACGTGAACAACTGGGCCCAGATCGTCGGCGACGTGCCGTACTTCCAACCGGGCGATCCGCCACTGTTGCGTCATCTGTGGAGCCTCGCCGTCGAGGAACAGTGGTACGTCGTCTGGCCACTCGTGTTCACCTTCCTCCTCGCCGGCAAGCGCCCCGATCGGGTCGCCCGATGGCTGGTGGTCGCCGTGGTGGCGGTCATGGGGCTGACGTGGTGGGTGCAACGTGGCGCGCCGGCGCCGATCGACGGGCCGATCGGTTTCCTCGACGGCGCCGATCGGGTCAACTTCAACTACCTGTCGACGATCACGCGGTCGGGCGGGTTGCTGCTCGGCGCCGCTGCCGCATTCGTGTGGCGCCCATGGCGCTCCGAGGCAGCGTTCCGCGCTCCGTCACGCGGGCTCGACATCGCCACCGGCGTCGGGCTCGGACTCCTGACCTGTTGCTTCATCGCCGCCGAGCTGACGGCCGACTATCTGTACCCGTGGTTGCTCACGTTCGTGTCGCTGGTGTCGCTCGGGCTCGTGCTCATCGTGGTGCATCCGGCTTCGGCGGGAACCCGCTTCCTGCTGTCGCAACCCGTGTTGGTCGAGGTCGGCAAGCGCAGCTACGGCTGGTACCTCTGGCACTGGCCGATCTTCGTGCTGATGGGGGCGACCGACGGTTCGTGGTCGAGGTTCGTGCCGGCGTTCATCCTGTCGGTCGTCGTCGCCGAGGCGAGCTACCGCTTCATCGAAGAGCCGGTCCGGCGCGGCGCCCTGGCCGACTGGTGGCAGCGACAGCACCGGTTCCCGGCCGCACCGGTCGGCGCGCTGAGCGTCGGTGTGTTGGCGCTGGGCGGGTTCTACTGGCAGGTCGACGACTACGACGTGGCAGCCGGGGGCGACGAGGTGGCGTTCGAGCTTGCCGCCGCTCCGGGGGTGACGGCGGCACCGGACGCAACCGTGCCGACGGCGACGGCGCCGCTCGCGCCGCTCGACGGTCCGCGTGACGTGACGATCGTCGGCGACTCCCAGGCGCACTCGCTCGCCATCAACCTGCCCGACGGGATCGAGGAGACGTTCGACATCACGGACTACTCGCTCGACGGGTGCAGCGTGTACGACCACGGCAGTGTGTTGAGCGCTCGCACCTCGTTCAGCAACTCGTTCGAGAGCCTGTGTCCGAACTGGTCGTCGTACTGGGCCGAGGGAGCCGAAGGCGCCGACGTCGTGCTCGTCGTGCTCGGCGCGTGGGACGTCTTCGACCTGCAGCAGGACTCGGGCACGTACACGTTCGCGACGCCCGAGTGGGACGCACTGTTCACGGCGAACCTGACGGCCGGGCTCGACGCGATGGCGCCGTCGGGCGCCCAACTCGCGCTGCTCGAGGTGGCCTGCATGCGGCCGGTCGAGGCCGAGGGCGCCGGTGTGCCGCCCCTGCCCGAGCGCGGTGACGATGCCCGCGTCGCCCACGTCAACGGTGTGCTGCGAGCGGTCGCGGACGGCCGTGCCGACACGACCTTCGTCGAGGGACCCGACGCGTGGTGTGCCGACGAGGCGATCGCCACCGATCTCGGTTACCGCTGGGACGGGGTGCACGTGTACAAGCCGGGTGCCAACCTGATCTACGAGACGATCGCCCCCACCCTGCTCACGCTGGGGCGTTGATCGGGTCCCGTCGCGAAGTTACCAGCGGGTAGACAAACGGGTTACCCGACAGTAACTTGGGTCCATGGCCGAATTCTCCATGGAACTCAACGAGGACCAACTCCAGCTGCAGAAGTGGGTGCACGGTTTCGCCGAAGAGGTGATGCGCCCGAACGCCGAGGAGTGGGACGAGCGTGAGGAGTTCCCGTATCCCATC
This sequence comes from Acidimicrobiaceae bacterium, assembly GCA_002698945.1. GTDB lineage: Bacteria > Actinomycetota > Acidimicrobiia > Acidimicrobiales > Ilumatobacteraceae > Ilumatobacter. The sequence continues at coordinate 5,355 of NZZV01000136.1, read as the reverse complement.
GTCGAGCAGGCAGCGCAGATCGGCCTCTACGGCTGGGAGTTCATGGCCGAGGCGATGATGAACGACCCCTCCGGCCTCACGATGCCGGTGGCGATCGAAGAACTGTTCTGGGGCGACGCCGGCCTCGGCATGGCGATCATGGGCACCGGGCTGGCCGCCGCCGGCATCGCCGCCTCGGGTACGTCCGAACAGGTCATGGAGTGGGTCCCGCAGTGCTACGGCACCGCCGACAAGATCGCGCTCGGCGCCTTCGCTGCGAGCGAACCCGACGCGGGTTCCGACGTCGGCGGCTACCGCACGAGCGCCGTGTATGACGAGGCCAAGGACGAGTGGGTGCTCAACGGCACGAAGGCGTGGATCACCAACGGTGGCATCGCCGACGTCCACGTCGTGGTCGGTGTCGTCGATCCGGAGCTCCGTTCGAAGGGGCACGCCAGTTTCGTCGTCCCGCCGGGCACCAAGGGTCTGTCGCAGGGGCAGAAGTACAAGAAGCACGGCATCCGTGCGAGCCACACCGCCGAGGTCGTGCTCGACGACGTTCGTGTGCCGGGCAGTTGCCTGCTGGGTGGCAAGGAGAAGCTCGACGAGCGTCTCGCCCGCGTCCGGGAGGGCAAGCCGGGCAACGCCCAGGCCGCCATGCAGACCTTCGAGGCGACTCGCCCGTCGGTCGGCGCCCAGGCGCTCGGCATCGCGCGTGCGGCCTTCGAGTACTCGCTCGAGTACGCGAAGGAGCGTGAGGCGTTCGGTCGGCCGATCATCATGAACCAGTCGATCGCGTTCATGCTCGCCGACATGGCGACCGAGATCGAGGCCACCCGCGGCATGATCTGGCGGGCCGCCTGGCTCGGCAAGCAACGCAAGTTCCAGCACGCCGAGGGATCGATGGCGAAGATGAAGGCCGGCCGGGTCGCCACGTGGGTGACCGAACGGGCGATCCAGATCCTCGGTGGGTACGGCTACACCCGGGAGTACCCGGTCGAGCGCTGGCACCGTGACGCGAAGATCCACGACATCTTCGAAGGCACCGAGCAGATCCAGCAGCTGGTGATCAGCCGGGCCATCTCCGGCCTGCGTATCGAGTGAATTTGAGGTTGGGTTCGATCGGCCGCTCGGGCCACTGATCGCTCATCCCTAGTTTCATCCCTAGTGATTCGCGCTGGCGAGTGTGACACCCCCGGCGTAGTGTCGTCGCCGTGGCGACGATGCGCGAGAAGCAGCCGGGCGTGTGGGAGGTCCGCGTCTTCACGGGCAACGACGCCCGCGGACGCCCCACCCAGATTTCGCGCACGGTGCGCGGGTCGAAGCGTGACGCGCAGCGGATGGCCGCCCAGCTCGAGGTCGGTCCGGGCAGCGCATCGCCGGCGGGCCGTCGCGTCGAGGACGTGCTCGACGCCTGGATCGACCAGAACATCGACACGTGGGCGCCGGCCTCGGCGCGCGATCAACAGAGCCGGGTGCGGTCGATCAAGCAGGACAAGATCGCCCGCATCCCGATCGCTCAGCTGTCGATCGCCGACGTCGAGCGCTGGCACACCCGGCTGCGTCGGGCCGGGATGCAGGACGCCGGCATCCGCAACCAGCACGGCGCGCTGAGCGCGGCGTTCGGCCAGGCGGTTCGCTGGGGATGGGTGAGCCAGAACGTCGTGGCGCTGGCGCAGCGCAAGACGTCCAAGAAGCAGCCCAGGGGAGTGATGTCGCTCGACGATGTGCGAGCGGTGATCGCTGCCGCCGAGTCGTTCGACCCGGCCGCCGCGCTGGCGTTGCGGATCGCCGCGATGACCGGCGCTCGGCGCGCCGAGCTCGCTGCATTGCGGTGGACCGACGTCGACGACGACGGGATGCTGACGATCGACTCGGCCATCGAGGTGATCCGCCACGAGGACGAGCCACGCGAGTTGCGCGATGCACCGACCAAGACGGCGAACGCCCGCCGGCTGACGCTCGACCCGACGACGCACGCCGCGATCTGGGAGCTGCGCCGAGAGCGCGAGCCGTACGGACCGTGGATGTTCGGGGTGGGGGAGGAGATGTGCGCCCCCGACCGCATCGGCTGGTGGTGGACGCGGGCCCGCAGGTTGTCCGGCATCGACAGGAAGTGGCGACTGCACGACCTTCGCCACTGGTCGGCCACGGTGGCGATCGGTCAGGGTCACGATGTCCGGACGGTCGCGAATCGTCTCGGCCACTCCAACCCGGCCATGACCCTACGCGTCTACGCCCACGCCTTCGCCGCCGCCGACCAGAAGCTCGCCGCCAGCCTGGCCGACCTCCTCGACGTCGACGATGAGTAGACGCTTCCGCCCAACCGATGCCTTCGTCGACGAGTCGATCCGCGGTCGCCGGTACATCATGGGCTGCGTCCTCGTCGAGGCTCGCCATCTGGCGCAGCTGCGATCAACTGCCAAGGGTCTTGCCGATGGTGTCGCACCTCGAATTCACTTCAACAACGACACCAACCGACAGCGGCGTCGGGTGCTCGATGCGATCGGGGAGATGCCGATCCAGGTGTTCGCAGTCATCTGCGTGAAGGGACACGGCGTCACCGAGTTCCAAGCGCGAGCCATGTGCGTGACCGAGATCGTCGAGCGACTCCAGGGGCGGCGCGTCGCCAAGCTCGTGATCGAGAGTCGGCAGAACGACTTGGACGACGCTCGCACGATCACCGTTGCGCGTTCGCCCGAGCCGCGTCTCGTCTTCGAACACCGCACGGCGCGCCACGAACAGATCCTCTGGATCGCTGACGCTGTGACGTGGGCGGCCGGGTCCGGCCCAAGATGGAGCGAGCGACTCGGGAGCACGTTGGAGGGTGTCTACGAGGTCCGGCCTTGAACGCGTCCGCAGCCGATCCAGGTCGGGCCGACGCCGATGTCGGTTGTCGTGCCAGACAACGCTCAGCCGCCGTGACAGCGCTTGAACTTCAGCCCTGATCCGCAGGGACACATCGCGTTCCTGCCCACCCTCTCGACGTCAATGACACGACGTCTCGCGATGTCGAGCCTGCCCCGCTGCTGCTGGACCCCGAATCGCACACCGAGGGGAATCTCGACTGGCGGCTTCATGAACACGTACCGATAGTCGAGCCAACCTTCGCCTTGGAGCACTCCTACCCCGCATCCCTGCGCGACAGGGTGGCCAGCTTCTCGGTACTCGCTGCAACGAGTCGCGAGGAGTGCCATCAGTTCGGCGTCGAAGTGCTCGAGTTCCTCGTAGTTCGTAGCGTGGTCGCACGCATAGACGAGTACTCGACCGTCACCGAGGGAGACGCCACTCGCCCACGCACGTTGAGCCCGAAGGTGCTCGCGCTTACGGTGAATCCACCTCCCCAACGCCGCTGCCTCTCCCGGAGCAATGCCGTCGAGGTGTTCGAGGACCAAGCGATACTCGTCAATCGGGACGTACGGCAACTGGCCATCCTCCGGCCAGAGTCGCTGCATGACGTCGCGATACAGCTCGACGGCTACGGGCTCGTCAAGGACGCTCCAGTCGAAGTAGCCGGCGGAACTCCCGTCACTCGCAGCCGCCGTCATGTCGGCATCCACGAATGCTGCATAGCGAAGGTGTTCCGTACCGAGCGTCCATTGAGGAACCGGGTCGGCAGCGAGCACCCGGTTGACATACGTCAGTACGCCCGTGGTGGATCGAATCGCCTGGTGGAGCGCACGCCAGTCGTCCAGCGTGATCCAGAAGACGTCTGCGGGGAGCGGCGACCGGGCGTTCTCAGCTAGCGGATGATCGAGGACAACGATCGTCGGCCACGACTCGATTGCCAGGTCGAGCAGCAGGCCAGCTCGTCGCTGATCCTCGATAGGGAGGTGGCTCGCGCGAACGGGCAGGGCGAGAATCGGCTGGCCGCCGTCGCGCAGACGGATCAGCTCGCGTCGCGTGCCGGTCGCCTGTTGAGTGGCCTTCCTACCGTGCTTGTCGACCCACGCCTGAACCCGAGCTGGTGTGTCTCCACTTGCCACTTCGGGGTCCCGCGACTTGACCTGGACAATTGCACCGAGGCCGTTCGCGTAGATGAGCGCGTCACCGGGTTCGCGGTTGCCGCCTCCACGGGCGACGAGCTCCGCTCGGTAGACGAAGTCTGCGAGCCCGAGCCGAGCTGCGATCGCGCGGACGTCTTCCTCGACGACGGACCCGTGCTGATCACCAATGTTTGCCATGAGTTCTCCCCGAACTTGGGCAAGTCAGATTACAGGGCTGTGCTTTCTCAGATAGAGGGGTTTCGCCCCGGTGTGAGTCGTCATCCAGGCTCCGGCCTGGTATGGGCACGAGGCCCGTCGCGCCCGGTCCTGGACTCGGGGTGATCAACGTTCTCGAATGGTCTCGAGTTGCCCGGTCGGGGTTGGGTCACCATCGACGCTCGCGCGCCTCGGCGGCACCTTCGAGCGCGGCATCGATAGCGGCCTCCAACCGAGACTGATCACCACCGAACAAGCCTGCGTCGAGTAGCTGCTGTGCATTTGCCCGGCATTCGTCGGCGACGTCCGCTTCGAGCGTGTCCTGGCTGAACTTGTTCCGCCACGTGAACGCGCCGTAGTGGGCCGGCGGGAAGTAGCCCCCGCCAGTAGCGGCGAGGCGCGCGTCGTTGGCCAGAAAGGACAACATGACCTCGGCCCGATCGAAGGTCGACGTGAACCGAGTCTCATCCGGAATCGTGCGCACGAACGCGTCCCGAAGTTGAGCATGGAGGAAGTCTGATCCCGGTGTGTAGCGCTTGCCCTCGCGTCCGGAGAGCAGCAACTCGATCCGCTCAAGCGGGCATTCCTCGCCGGTCTCGGCTTCGATCGCAAGCACGGTTGGAACGACGGGGGCGTCGCCGAACGGGCGCCACGTATGCGCAGCGGCGATAACCGGAAGCTCGGCACCACTCACGGTGATGACCGCGTCGATCATTAGCGCGCGCAGCCCTCTGAAGTTGCCCCGATCAATCGCTGCGAGTGCACCGGCATAGGCGACAAGCAGCGTCGGTAGATGACGTAGCGCAAGCAGAGCCGTTTGGCCACCAAGCTGCTTGTCGGCGGTGCGGCCGACTCGTTCGATCATCCGGGTCCAGATGTGGTCGTGCGACGAACCACCGTAGGTCAAGCCCACGGCCGCGAGGTGTACGAGTGACTCCGCCGCACCGACGTACCGATTGGACTGGTCCACGAGGAGTCGGACCCCTGATGCATCGTTGGTCAGCGACGGTGCGCTTGTCGGGAAGCGATCGAGGTCCATGACGCTCTCGACCACGCGTTCAGTCTCCGTTGTGACGAGGTCTTCGACATCGATCACCCGATCCGCGGCGGGGAGCACCTTCTTGAGCTGCGCTATCAGGGCGGTGAGGTCAAGTGGGTGTGGGCGAGCAACCGT
>NZZV01000135.1 GCA_002698945.1 Acidimicrobiaceae bacterium | reverse complement strand
GCCCGTCTACCGGTCGCGACTCCTCGATCCGCGCGGCAAGGCGACCGACGAACCGTTGCCGATCGTGCACATCTCGGCTGAGACCCGCACTCGCGACCTCGTGATCGAATCGCCGATCGCCGAACCGTTGGATCCGCATCGCGAGCTGTACGACGCGCTCGTGCTGGGAACACGCGACTACCTCCGCAAGAACGGCTTCAGCGACGTGGTCATCGGGCTGTCGGGCGGGATCGACTCCACGCTCGTGGCGTGCGTCGCCGCCGACGCGATCGGACCCGAACACGTGCACGGCGTGTCGATGCCGTCGCGCTACTCGTCCGACCACTCCGAGAGCGACGCCGAGCTCCTCGCCGAGAACCTGGGGATCGACTATCGGACGATCTCGATCGAGCCGGCCTTCCAGGCGTACATCGACATGCTGGCACCGTCGTTCGACGGTCGCGAGCCCGGGTTGACCTACGAGAACATCCAATCGCGGTGCCGCGGACAACTCCTGATGGCGCTGTCGAACGAGATGGGGTGGATGGTGCTCACGACCGGCAACAAGAGCGAGCTGGCGGTCGGCTACTTCACGATCTACGGCGACTCGGTCGGCGGGTACGCCGTCATCAAGGACGTGCTCAAGCTCGAGGTGTACGAACTGTGCCGGTACGTGAACCGGGCGGCCGGGCGTGACGTGATCCCGCCGAACGTGATCACCAAACCGCCGTCAGCCGAACTCCGGCCGGATCAGCGTGACGACCAGTCGCTCCCGCCGTACGAGGTGCTCGACCCGATCCTCGAGCTGTACGTCGAGCACGACCGCACCGCGCAGGAGATCATCGAACTCGGTCACGACGAGGCGCTGGTGCGCCGCATCACCCGCCTGGTCGACATCGCCGAGTACAAGCGGCGTCAATCACCGCCGGGCGTGCGTGTCAGCCCGAAGGCGTTCGGGAAAGACCGGCGTATGCCGATCACCCACGGCTACCGGGGCTGATCGCGCGCCGGGCCACGTCTCGAAACGTCTGGTCCGAATGTGTGGACGGCGCCATCCCGAACGCCGACGGCTCCGAACCACGGTTGATCGGCGGTTGATCGGCGGCGGATGTTCGGCGGGCGGCCACGCTCCGGCTACGACGGGGTCCGAGCGGGTAGACCCCTGACCTTGCGGTCAGGGGTCCCCCATCAGAACCGGACTTGCAGATCGTTGCATCCGGCTCACCCAAGACTGTGCCCTGGGGCGGGCGAGAGCCGCGTCCGGCGAAGAGTTCCAAGGCTGACCAGTCCGAGGCGTTCAAGCGTCCGTGTTGGAAGCTTCGCATTGGAGATGGCACGGGCTTTGGACCCGCGGACCTTGGACCGCAACCGCATCCGTATCCATTTGTCGAGGTCCTCGAACAGCGATTGGACATGGCCGATCGCGTAGTAGTTGCCCCAGCCCCGCAGGAGCGGGTTGAGGTCGAGGATCATCTGTTCCAGGGACACGGGTGCTTGTCGTCGGGTGCGGGCTCGGACGGCGTCTTTGAACCTGGCGAGAGCTGCTGGTCGGGGTCGAAGAAACCTCGCTTTGAACGAGAACCCCAAGAACTCGAACCCGTCGGACACCTTGATGATGCCTGACTTGTCCTCGGCCACTTCCAGCCCGATGTCGGCCACGATGTGGCGGACGAGGCGGTCAGCGGCTTGAGCTTTCCAACGGCGATCACACAGGATCACGAAGTCGTCGGCGTAGCGGATCAACCGGAACCCGGCTGCTCGCACTTCGCTGTCGAGCCGATGAAGGTAGATGTTGGCGAGCAGCGGTGAGATCACACCGCCTTGCGGGGTGCCTGACGAGCGAGCTTGCAAGCCTGTCTCGGTCAACACCCCGGCTCGGAGCCAACGGCGGATGAGCCCGATCACTTCGGGATCGTCGATCACCTTGGCCACCTCACGCAACAAACGCTGATGGTTCAAATGGTCGAAGAACCCGACGATGTCGAACTCGGCCACCCACCGATCACCATCACGGATCGCCTTGTTCACCCACCACACCGCCGCCTGAGCACTGCGCCCCGGGCGATACCCGAACGAGCACGGCAAGAACCCGGCCTCAAAGACCGGACCGATCACCTGCACGACGGCTTGCTGCACCACCCGATCAGCAACGGTGGGAATACCCAACGGACGCATCCGCCCATCAGGTTTCGGGATCTCGACCCGCCGCACCGGCGGCGGGACATAGCGTTCCGACGACAACAACCGGCGACGCAACGCCGCCAACTGATGCTCAACATCAGCCTCGAACGCCGCGACCGTCTGACCATCCACCCCACCAGCACCCCGATTCGCGCGGACCAGCGTCCACGCCTGTGCCAGGTTCACCGGCTCAGCAATGGCCTCCAACAACACGCCCATCGGCGTGACCTCCATTCTCTCTCAGCCCCTCCCCTCATTCCGTGCCCCGGACAAGGCAGCCAGGCCGTCCTCCCGCTCAGCGGTCAGACCTGAACCCCGTCACCCCGGCAGCGTGGAACTCGCTTCAAGGCTTGGTCTCGGTTGGTCCCTTCGCCAGCACCACCGGCCCTCTCGAACCAGCAGACCGTCCCCGAACCACGCCGGGAATCAGCAGGCATTACCCCGCCTTCAGCACTACTACGAACCATCTGACTCCTCGAAAGGCATCGGCTCGCGTTTCCCACACCGGTTATCGCTTCACCTACCAGCCACGGGCCGATCCGACAGACCGGGCCACACATGGACCACCGGCCACACCACCGTGCACGTCGTCGTCACCACGCGAACCCACTGGACCCTGCGAGGTCTCCCTGGATCACCTCGTCAACAATGTCGCCACGGACTGCCGGAACCACCTGCTGGAGCCCCCACCGCAAAGGTCGTTCCTGTCGATGCCGTAGCCACCTGCGATGTCTGGCATCCCCACGATGAGGTCATCGGCTTCCCCGTGCGTCGGCGGGTCACCACTCCAACCGGCCTTCTACCGGTTCACTACTCGTTCAGCCCTACGGCTTCGCCTCCGCCCCCTCCGCACCCCTCGTCACCGAGACGCACTGGGCATCAGCTACCGAACTTCAACGACCAAAGCTCGAGAAGGACTCACACCTCCTTGCCCGACGAGGCTGCTAGGCGTACGACGCGGAACGAGGGGGCGCCGGATGGCACTCCCTCGTTCACGTTGACTGTGAGACCGAACGCTCCCTTCACGCCGGTGGGACGAAATCCGACAGAGCGTTCAGCGGGGTTGGCGAGGATTCGCCAGGCAGTCCAGCCTGATTGACCTAGCGGCCAACCACCTCCAGGGTCCCATAGAAATTGTCATTCATCGTGTTGGACCACCTCCCTTCTCTGGTATCGAGCACAATACACCCCTTGATGGGGTGATGTGGCGTCAGTTCGTACGCCAGCGCTGTCGGGTTGCATCTGGTGGGGACGGCCGCGCGGTGGGTAGTAGGGCCGTTCGCAGCGGGGTCGCCGACACGCCGATGCCAGCAGCTGTCCGGGCTCCGATCGACGATCTCGGTGGAGTCGGTCTCATCGCGAACGCCGTTGCTGTGTCACGCGCGGCCCCGCCCAGACCTGCGTCGCAACTCGACCTCGACGTCGTCGGGCTGCGTATCGGCCAGATGGCTGCGGCGCAGCATTCCGACCGATCGGTCAAGCCGGCACCGGGTTAGGCTCGGCGAGCGACACCGTCCGTGCAGCTGGGAGGTACCGGATCCATGCAGAGAGCGCGACTGTTCTCGTGGCAGCTCTACACCCACCAGAACTACGGGGACGCTCTACTGGCCGAGGCGATCCGCTATTTGTTTCATTCGTTCGGACAACGACAATGCTTCCGGATCGAGAACGGTGCGGACAACCGCTACACGGTCGGTCCACGGATGATCGAACTCGCCAACCGTTACGATGCCGGCATCATCGCCGGTGGCGGTCTCATCCTCCCGCGGAACGAAAAATTGAGCGGCTGGGCCTTCAAGTCGTCAGTCAAGAACGCTCGTCTCCTCAGGAAGACCATCATCTTCGCGCTCGGGTACAACCTGTACCACCGACACGATGGGCTCCCGCCAATATTCAAGGAGCACTTCGAGGCGATCCTCGAGAACTCACCGTTCGTAGGACTGCGCAACCATGGTTCGATCGAAAAGGTCAAGGAGATTGTCGACCCGAGGTTTCATGAGCGCATTGTCTTCCAGCCATGCCCGACGACCTTTGTCCGACAGCTCGTTGACGAGATCGATCCTGTCAACCGGCCCGAGCTGGGTCGCAGAGCGACGCTGCAGATCTCCCTGTTCGGGGCATCGCAGTTTGGCTCCAAGATTGACGACGACCGGTTCTGTTCAGAGGTGCTCAAAGCCTGTTGCCAACTCAAAGCACGCGGTTACGAACTCGAGATCGCTTCGTTCTTCGCTAAGTTCGACACTCCGATTGTCGGCTACCTGCGCACCAACGGATTCGCGGAGTTCGACTTCATCGAGATGAACACCGAAGGTGCTGACATGCTCCTCGGTCCACGGCATTTTTCCAAGGTTCCGATCGTTGTGTCGACGCGAGGCCATGGCACGATGGTTCCCTTCGGAGCGGGTTCGACGATAGTTCCGTTGAATACCTCACCGAAGATCGAGTACTTCGCGGAGGAGTGCAACATCGGTGACCTCTTGATCGAGGTCGACGATCCGGATCTTGCAGGTTCGATAGTGCGAAATGTCGAACGGTGCCACGACGAGTACGAACACATCCAAACACGACTCGAGGAGCAGCGGCAACGGTTCTACGAGGTGTCGCTGGACAATCTGTCCCGTATTTACTTCCTCCTCACGGGCGTGATGCCCACAGAGCGGACGTGCATGCCGCTGAACGAGTTCGAAGTCTTCCTCTCGAGCCGGCTCCACAGCAAGAGTGTCAAGCTGGAAGGGATTACCCGCGGAAAGGCCGGCTGAATCGGGCGGAGACGCGAGTCAGGGTGAGTTGAGGACGTTCGACAACACAGTGAGCAAGCCACTGTTCGAACGGCTGCCATCCGGGGAGCTGCGGCCTCAACCCACAAGCGGCACATGCGGTCAAATCGTGTACGGCAGGTTCTCGAGCACTCGCCGTCCGAGGTCCTGGTCGCCCTCGATCTCGCAGTGCGCTACGTGGATCTCCCGGTCGAGGCGGCCGCCTGCGATGTGGGCGAACGAGATCACGGGCATCACGAGTGTCGTCGTGGCCTGCCCGGCGAGCTCGTCGACGACCTGTGCTCGCTCCCCCACCTGGACGTGGATCCGACGGGAGGTCGCACCTCGCAGGTCGAAGGTGACCGACGAACCCGTCGGCGCGCCGGCCTTCTTGCCGACGACGTAGCCCATGGCGTTCGACATCTCGTCGAGCGACACGTCGACCGGCCGGCCGTGCTCGTGGCCGGGCATCCGGATCGCGTACCGGATGTCCTGTTCGTGCATCCAGCAGTCGAACACCCGGATCTGCATGAACCGTCCGTACGGGCCCTCACCGGCCGGCGTGAAGCCGACCTCGTTCCACTCGTCTTCCGACATCGCTCCCAACACACGGAGTCGTTCGGTGGTCAGCGTGCGGAACTCCTCGACCAGCTCGGTCGGCGATCGGTCGGCATACGTAGCGATCCACGCCTCGTTCGCGGCGCCGATCGGGTTCTTCACGTGCTCGACCGAGTCGACGGGCTCGACCGACGGCGTCCGGCCGAGCAGCATCGCCTCGGTGCCGATGATGTGGACGACGTTGCTCCGTACGTCCCAGCCGGGCAACGGCGACGGCCACGACCACTGTTCGTCGTCGAGCCCGGAGATCAGCTCGTCGATCGATGCCCACTCATCGCGCAATGCTCCGACGATTCGTCCCTGGTCCAGACCTGTCATGTTCCCATCAGATCAGACGGCGGGAAGTCACGACGAGGCGACGTTCGGGCCGGTTAGCCTCCTGAACGAGCGGGGACGGCCCGCACCGGAGGCATGATGAGCACCACCAGCACAACCCCTCGTATCGCCGTGATCGGCACCGGCTACGTCGGCCTCACCACGGGCGTCTGCTTGGCCCACATCGGCCACGACGTCGTCTGCTGCGACATCGACCGGCGCAAGATCGATCTGCTGCGCAGGGGCGCCTCGCCGATCGTCGAAGCCGGCCTCGAGGAGATGATGGCCGGCGCCGTCGCGGCGGGGAACCTCGAATTCTCGCTCGGCAACGACCCGGCGGTCCGCACCGCTGACATCGTCTTCCTGTGTCTCCCGACACCGCAAGGCGACGACGGGTCGGCGGACCTCACATTTGTCACCAACGCGGCACGCGAGATCGGACCGCTTCTGCAGCCAGGTGCCGTCGTGGTGAACAAGTCGACCGTCCCGGTCGGTTCGCACAAGGTCGTCAAGACCGCCCTCGGGCGAGACGACGTCGAGGTCGTGTCGAATCCCGAATTCCTGCGGGAAGGGACCGCCGTGCACGACTTCCTCCATCCCGATCGTGTCGTCGTGGGCGCCGACGACGAGACGGCGCGATCACGGGTCAGCGCGCTGTACTCGTCGATCGACACCGAGATGATCGAGACGGACGCTGCGTCCGCCGAGGCGATCAAGTACGCCTCGAACGGCTTCCTCGCCATGAAGATCTCCTTCATCAACAGCGTCGCTGCGCTGTGCGAGCACGTCGGCGCCGACATCGAGGCCGTCTCCAAGGGGATCGGCAGTGACGACCGGATCGGACCGAAGTTCCTGCGTCCCGGACCCGGCTGGGGCGGGAGCTGCTTTCCCAAGGACTCACGTGCGCTCGTCAGCATCGCCCTCGACCACGGTTACGACTTCTCGTTGATGCGCTACGTCATCGAGGTCAACGAACAGCAGCACCAGCGGATGGTGCACAAGATCACCTCCGCGGTCGGCCGCCACGACGGCGACCGGCTCGACGGCGTGACCGTCGCAGCGCTCGGGCTCACGTTCAAAGCGGGCACCGACGACCTGCGTGACTCGCCTGCGCTCCGCATCCTGCGGAAGGCCCAGCAGCGCGGTGCCGTCATTCGCGCCTACGACCCGACCGTGCAGGGCGATCTCGACCCGTACCGGGCGAGCCAGGTGCAGAACTTCGAACTGGCACCGACGGCGCTCGATGCCATCGACGGCGCCGACGTGATCGTGCTTCTCACCGAGTGGCCGGAATTCACGACGCTCGACTACTCCAAGGTGCGCGAAGCCCTCGCCGGCGACACGATCGTCGACTGCCGCAACCTTCTCGATCCGGCAGAGGTGCGTGCAGCCGGATTGCGCTACTCGGGCATCGGACGACCGAGTCTCTGACGATGCTCAGAGCAGGTCGTCGAGGGGAGCCTGCGGGCCGACGGCACCGATCGCCTCGAAATAGGCGAGGTGCGCCTCGACGACGTTGACGGCGTCGACGTCGTCGAGTAGATCGACGTCGCCGGCCTCCGCTTCCGCCAGGAGGTACGCGACGAGTGCGTCCTCCGTCACCACCACGTCGTCGTCGATCGTCTGCTTCGCGTCGACCACCTTGTCGGGCTGCAGCCCGTTCTCGTGCATCCACCGCAGGTGAGCGACGAGCAACGTTTCCACTTCAGCCGGCGTCAGTCGGGCCTGGCTCGCCTCGGGAAGCCGGTCGGCGACGAAGTCCACCGCCTCGTCGAGCTGGTACACCGCACGCGGTGCAATGGCGTCGAGCCGGTGCGCCTCCCGCCCGATCGTCCCCGCCGCGATCGCAAAGACGAGGAGAGCCGCCACGACCACGAAAACCCAGATCACGAAGTGGAGTCTACGGACGCCAGTCGGTTGAGGTCAGACCACAACCGACGAGCATCTGCAACCCCCAAGGCCACGGTCGGTTGATGTCAGACCACAACCGACGAGCATCTGCAACCCCCAATGGCACGGGAGGTCGGTTGTGGTCTGACATCAACCGACACCCAGACGCGTAGAAGGTGGGCCCTCCACGATCAGTGTCGTGCAAGACCCACCTTCTGGCTATTGCAGTGGATCAGATCGTTCGAGCGCTAGGCAGGCGAGCCCCGAGTTGCCTTTCGGCAACGAGCGGGCGATGCCAACGACGCGATCGGGCGATCTGGCCGCTGCAATCAGATGCCGATGCGTTGGGCGAGTTGCTCGCGGTGGTAGGTCGGGTCGCCGAACAGGAGCTCGCTCGACTTGGCACGCTTGAAGTAGAGGTGTGCCGGGTGCTCCCAGGTGAAGCCGATGCCACCGTGGATCTGGATGTTCTCGGCGGTGGCGTGGAAGTACGCCTCCGAGCAGTAGGCCTTGGCGAGCGAGGCGACCGACGGCAGTTCGTCGTTCATCTCGCTGGCGCACCACAGGCCGTAGTAGGCCGCCGACTTGGCCGACTCGACCTCGAGCAGCATGTCGGCGCACTTGTGCTTGATGGCCTGGAACGAACCGATCGGGCGGCCGAACTGGACGCGGTCCTTGGCGTACTGGACGGCCATCTCGAGCACGAACTGGGCACCACCGACCTGCTCGGCGGCGAGGCCGACGGCGGCGAGGTCGAGCACGGTCGAGAGCGTGTCCCAGCCCTTGCCCTCTTCGCCGATCAGGGTCGCCGGCGTGTTGTCGAAGTCGAGCTTGGCCTGCTTGCGGGTCTGGTCCATGGTCGACAGGGCGGTCTTGGTGAGGCCGCTGGCGTCGCCGTCGACGGCGAACAGGCTCACGCCGGCACCGGTGCGGGCGGCGACGATGATCAGGTTGGCGACGTGGCCGTCTATGACGAAGCTCTTCGTGCCCGACAGGGTGTAGCCGTCACCGGAGGCGGTGGCCTCCATGGTGATGCCGGCTTCGTCCCACTTGCCCGACGGCTCGGTGAAGGCGAGAGTGGCGATCGTCTCGCCCGAGGCGATGCCGGGGAGATGCGCCTGCTTGGCGGCGTCGTCGCCCGACTGCAGGAGCGTGTTGGCGGCGAGCACGACGGTCGAGAAGTACGGGGCGCAGAGGAGCGCACGGCCCATTTCCTCGAGCACGATGCCGAGTTCGACGTAGCCGAAGCCCGACCCGCCGTACTCCTCGGGGATGTGCAGACCCTGGAGGCCCATCTGCTCGGCCATCTGGGTCCAGACGGCGGCGTCGTATCCCTGCTCGGTCTCCATCTGCTCGCGGACGTCGCTCTCGGGGCTCTTGGCCTCCATGAACGCACGAATCGTCGAGCGGAGTTCCTCTTGTTCCTCGGTGAAGGCGAAGTTCATGTCGAGCATCGTCGTCGCCGTTGACAACGCCCCGCAAATCGTCTTGTGTACACCTGTGCACACATCCGGCATCCGCGACCTGCGCGCCTCGCTCCCCGACGCCATCCGTCGGGCGTCGAGCGGTGAGCGCACCGTCATCACCGCCCACGGCCGTCCCGTCGCCCAACTCGCTCCGCTCGACGAGGGATCGCCCGACATCGATCGACTCGTCGCCGCCGGAGCGCTGATCGCTCCCCGCCGTACCGACTGGCGTCCGCCCGAACCCGTGTCCGTGTGGTCGGGCGTCCGCATCGACCGTGCCCTGCGTGAGTTGCGCGGATGACGCTGGCAATCGACACGAGCGCCCTGCTCGCCATCGTGGTGGACGGCGAGCAACGCGACGTCGCGCTGGCCGCGCTCGATGAGGATCCGGTGTGGTGCGCCTCGGCCCTTGCGCTCACCGAGGCACTGCCGGCGATCGACCGACTCTCCGACGAGCGGATCATCCGAGCCGACCTCGAAGACGCGGTCCGGCTGACCTGGGATCGGCTCCACGTCGTGCCCGTCGACCAGCGGTGTCTCGATCGCGCTGCCTCCCTGTCCCGCGAGCAACCGGTCCGGCTCACCGACGCCATCCACCTCGCTGCTGCGGAACGCCTCCCCCGCCCGATCCAGTTCCTGACCTTCGACCCGACCCAGATCCCGGTCGCCCTCGGACTCGGATTCGAGGTCGTCTCCCGCTGACGGAGCGCATCGAAATAAGTGACGAGCGATGTTGCTCGATTCGCAGACGACGCCTGGTGGACACTCTCGTTCGATGCGGCCGGGGATCCTCCCATGATCTACGTTCGACGATCTCAATCGGTTCCAAGACCGATACGGGACCATGCAACAAAGTCTGAGCCGCTCGCAGCGAGCCGTCCCTGCGTCGACAACTCACAGGCGTCGGTGACATTGGGCATAGTGATGCCCTGCGTCTCCGGGGCCTTCGCCGATCAGCCTCAAACCTTGTTCCGAACGCAATCGTCGCTTGCTTCCAGCCGACCTACGCCGCACCGTGTTCGGCACGCCGTGATGTCATGTCGACCCCCGCTCAACGAGCTCGCGATCTCAACGGCCGTGCGATTCACTTCGCTCGTCGTCTGCCTCTCACCGGCGAGCGGCGCAAGCACGCGCTTCGGGATCGGTCGCCAGCAACGTCGCATGGGTGGTCCCGAGGTGATGATTGGTATCGTCCATCGATGTGTTGGAGCGCGTCTTTTTCTGTGTCGGAGCGGCGAAAACGGGTACGACGATTCTCGCGAGACTGCTCGATCAGCAGCCAACGGTCGCGTGCATGTCCGAAGCCTACTTTCCCGTACCTCGCAGCAAGCCCAGCATATTCAACCCAGCGAACTTCGTCGGTGCCCGTCATGGTTTCCGACCTGAACAGATCGAGGAATGGCACCGGCGCGCTACCAAGCGAGTCGCTGTGAACGGCGTCGAGGTCGACGCGATCACGCAGCCATCGTACGCTCGTGACCTGATTCTGGAAGTGCTCAGCGGATTCGGCGAGAATCTCAACGCTCGGTTCGTCGGTGAGAAGTGGCCATACTACAGCTCATACATCGAGCTGATGCTCGAGGCATTTCCTGATGCCATCTTTGTCTACAACGTGCGTGATCCCCGAGCGGTGTGGAACAGCGGACAGACCTTCCGCGACCGGCGAGCGGGAGACAAGATCCTGAACGACATGATCGAAGCAGATCACCGCATCCGAGCGGTTCTCGACAACCGCTTCGTGACGTTTCGATATGAGGATCTCATCGTCGACCCCGGCGAGACGATGCAACGGATCGCCGCAAAGGTGGGTTTCCGGTTCGAGCGAGAGGCACTCAAGTACGACGAGTCTACCGATCGGCTTTCGGACCGTTGGAACTGGGTACCAACCGCCAAAGGTGACCTCAATCGCGAGTTGACCGAGAAGTGGCGCGACGAGATGACCATCGATCAGCAGCGTCAGGTCCGCGATCGATGCAGCGAGTTCCTTCAGCACTACGGCTACCCGCTCGACTGACCATGGCACATGCGTAGCTCACACCTCCCGTCGACGACATTGCATTGGGCGAACGGTGACGTGGAGGTGCACCGGGTCGTGGTCGGGTCGTACGACAACAACGTGTTCATCGTGCGGTGCCGCCGTACCGGTGAGGCCGTCCTGATCGACGCCGCCAACGAGCACGAGCTGTTGCTCGAACTGTGCCAGCGGCTCGGTGTGCGTCGGGTCCTCGAGACCCACGGTCACTTCGACCACATCGGCGCCGTCGCCCAGATTCGCGCGGCCGGCTACGAGGTCGCGGTGACCTCGGCCGACGCCCCGATGCTGAAGGGCGTCGGCTACGACGTATTTCTCGACGACGCCGAGGTGATCGAGGTCGGACGACTGCGACTCCACGCGATCCACAACCCTGGCCACACCCCGGGCTCGATCTCGTTCCAGCTCGATGGCACTCCCCTCCTCTTCACCGGCGACACCCTCTTCCCGGGCGGGCCCGGGAACACCTCGTTCGAGGGAGGCGACTTCGAGACGATCATCGACTCGATCGACAACCGCCTCTTCACGTTCCCGGCCGAGACCGTCGTACTGCCGGGCCACGGCGTCGACACCACGATCGGCGCCGAACGCCCCCACCTCGCCGAGTGGGTCGCTCGGGGCTGGTGACGATGCCTGGGCTGATCACCGGCCCGGGACGTCCAGCCGATTCAGGTGACTGAGCGTCCACCGCCGGACGTCCAGCCGATTCAGGTGACTGAGCGTCCACCGCCGGACGTCCAGCCGATTCAAGTGGCTCGTTGTCCGCTGCATGCGCCGGACGACCAGCCGATTCAAGTGACCGAGCGTCCACCGCCGGACGACCAGCCGATTCAAGTGACTGAGCGTCCACCGCGGGACGTCCAGCCGATTCAAGTGGCTCGTTGTCCGCTGCAGGCGCGGGACGGTCAGGCGCTGTGCCACTCGTCGAGGGCGCGGCGGCGTTCGCGGACTCGGGCTTCGGCGAGGAGTCGTCGCGACGCGGCTTGGAGGTCGCCGAGGAAGCCGACGACCCAGAGCTGCACGCCGACGATCGTGAGCACGGCACCCATCACCAAGCTCGGGAGCCTGGGTGAGTAGACGTCCTCGACCAGGTAGAGCACGCCCCACCGGATCAGCAGCGCGATGCCGAGCAGGAACGGCACGAGGCCGACCAGGAGGAAGAACCGGAACGGGTAGTAGATCGCGAAGCTGCGCACGATCGTCTGGGCGGAGCGTCGCACGTACTGCATCGAGCTCTTCACCAGCCGCGACGGCCGGGTCTGCGGATTCGTGCGCACCGGCACACCGGTGACACGCAGCCCTTCGGCGTTGGCCTGCACCAGCGTTTCCATCGTGTAGCTGTACCGGCCGTACACCTGCAGTCGCAGCGCTGCGTCGCGGCTGAACGCCCGGAAGCCGCTGGCGGCGTCGCGGACCGATGTGCCGGAGAACTTGCGCACGACCCATGAACCCAATCGCTGGAGTCGCTTCTTGGTACCGGAGAACTCCGAGATGTCCTCGATCGGACGTTCACCGATCACCATGTCGGCGCCGGCGAGGATCGGCTGGACGAGGTCGGGGATGCACGACCCGTCGTACTGGTTGTCGGCGTCGGTGTTCACCACGATGTCGGCACCCGCCGCCAACGCAGCGTCGAGCCCCGTCAAGAACGCAGCGGCGAGTCCGCGGTTGCCGCGATGTGACACGACGTGATCGACCCCGAGTTCACGTGCGACCTCGACGGTGCGATCCGAACTCCCGTCATCGACGACCAGCCACTCGACGACGTCGACACCGGGCACCTCCCGCGGCAGATCGGCCAAGGTCGCCGGCAGCGTCGCCTCCTCGTCGAGGCACGGGATCTGGATCACCAGCTTGATGCCCATGTCGGCGGTCACCCTACGCGCGTCGGGCTCAGCCCGGGCGGACGATCGACGTCTCGTCGGGGTACGGCAACGTGGGCGTCAGACCCCGATATCGCGCGCTGGTCACCGCTGCTGCGTCGATCGCCGCTCGGTACCGGCGACGTTGCGTGTTGTCGAACACGATGATGCCGTCGTCGGCCAGGTGCGGCAGCGCCGCCGTGAGACACGCCTCGCGGGCTCGGCCGTCGATCACGATGAGGTCGAACGTGCCGCCCACGACGTCGATACGTCCGACGTAGTCGGCGAAGTCGAGGCCCGCCATTCCTTCCTTCTTCGAACCCACCACCGGTGCGTCGGACCGGACCGGTTCGATGACGACCAGGTCGACGTGCGACGCCCGAACGTCGACCCGGTCGGCGAGATCGGCCAGCTCACCCTGCAACATCTCGCCGAAGCCCCGATGGTGCTCGACCGAGTCGACCGAGTCGACCCGCTTCGCGAGCCAGACCGTGCTGGCACCCGATCCCCACTCGAACACCCGGACCGGGGCAGCACGGTGATCGAGCCACCGCTCGACCTCGTCGATGGCACCGTATGTCCACCAGGGGACGTCGAGTTCAGCGATGGCGAGCGAGTCGTGCGCACAGAACAAGCTGTACGCCCAGTGCCGCCATCGGTCGGTTCGCGCGGGCGGTTCGTCACCGAGCACGCCGACTCGACGCAGGCCGCGACCGACCCCGCGCGCTCCCGCGGCGTAGGCCGACTTCACCGTGGTGACGACACTCATGGGTCCGGAGTATGCCTGACGCCGGCCAGACGCGCGGCCCGACGCGCTCAGTAGCCGCTCGGCGTGCCCTGGGCGACCGCGACCCGTACGTCGCCGACGATCTCGGCCATGCGTTGGACGTCGGGTCGCTTCACGTCGATGAGGGGAGGCACCAGGCCGACCGACTCGACGATCGCCGTCTCGCCGCCGATGAGCGCCACGGTGTCGGCCAGCTCGTCGGGCGTGAGCGAGGTGCGAAGCGTGCCCCCGACGGCGCCGAGCACCTGGTCGTAGCGGGCGAGCACGTCGACCGCCGAGATCTGCTGCGCCATCGCCGCGAGCAGGTCGCGCTGACGGCGGGTGCGTTGATAGTCGGAGTCGGCGTACCGGCTGCGGACGTAGCCGAGCGCAAGCGTGCCGTCCATCTCGATGGTGCCGGGTCCGATCGTCGGTGGATAGTCGTACGCGGCGCCGGGCACATTGCCCGGCATCGGGATCTCCTTGGTGACCCGAACCGTCACCCCACCCAGCGCGTCGACCAGGTCGAGGAATCCCTGCATGTCGACGAGGACGTAATCGTGGATCGGCACGTCGAGGGAGTAGCCGATGGCCTGCGCCGTCGCGACGATGCCGGGATGGATGTCGCCGCCCGTGTCGTAGGCGGCGCGCAGACTGCTGCTCGCCGACACGATCGGGTACACGGCGTTCGCCAACCCGGTGAAGCCGGACGGGTACCGGGCTTCGAGCAACGAGCCGGGAGGGAACAGCAGGCCCACCATGTCGCGCGGCACCGAGACGAGCCCGGCACGACCCGACGGCGTGTGGATGCTGAGCAGCATCATCGTGTCCGTGCGCAGACCGCTGCGTCCGGGTCCGGCATCACCTCCGAGCAGCAAGATGTTGCGCACGTCGGCCACGACGGCCGGATCGACACCCGACCGTGGGCGCGGCGGCTTGACCCTGGGCAGCGTCGTGGTCGTCGAACCCATCTCGATCGTCGGCAACGGTCCCCGCTCCCATCGGCGCTCCACGACCGGAACCGACGAAGCAGGAACGACCTCGATCGTCGGGAGCGAGTCGTCGGGCAGCGTGTCCGACATGTCACTCGTCGGCTCGTACACCGCGGCACCGTCGGCGGTCGGTGTGAACACCGGAGCGATGTCGGAGCGGGCCTGGGCGACGTCGACGATCCCGACGCTCAGGGGCACGACGGCGACGAGCGCCGCCACCGCCCCGCCGACCATCCGGTCGCGCGATCGGGTCCCGGCCGCGAACCACATCGTCAGCGCCACGAGGCGCGTGGCGAGCGCAGCGACGAACGCTGCCAGCACCCACGCCAGGTAGGTGCGATCGAGGCTGAGCGCGACCCAGTTCCGGCCCGACAAGGCCGCCCACACGGCGACACCGAGGGGGAACACGACGCCGAGCCCGAGCAGCGCAACCGCCAGCGGCCGACGCGCGCGACGCTGCGACCAACCGGGCAGGACGAGCGCCGTCGCGAGTTCACGGACCAGTTCCATTTCTCCTATCCGCGTAGTGTTAATGCCGCAGCGGGCCTCGTAGACTCGAGCCTATGTCGGAGCTGTTCCGAGTTGACGGACTTCATGCACGCCCCGCGACCGAGCCGGGGGTGGCCCCCGGGGACGAGATCCTGCGGGGCATCGACCTGTCGGTCCAGCATGGTGAGGTGCACGCGATCATGGGCCCGAACGGGTCCGGCAAGAGCACGTTGGGCACCACCCTGCTCGGTTCCCCCGAGTACGAGGTCACCGACGGAACGATCACGTTCCTCGGCGACGACGTCACCGAATGGCCGACCGAAGAACGCGCCAAAGCCGGCATGTTCCTCGCCTTCCAGTATCCGCAAGAAATCCCCGGTGTCTCGGTCATCCAGTTCCTCCGTCAGGCACTGTCGGCCCGCAAGGGCATCGACTTGAGCGTGCTCGAGCTCCGGCTGGCCACGATGGAGTGGATGCAGCGGCTCGGCATGGACTCGTCGTTCGTCGACCGCTACCTCAACGAGGGCTTCTCGGGCGGCGAGAAGAAGCGCAACGAGATCATGCAGATGGCCGTACTCGAGCCCGAACTGGCGATCCTCGACGAGACCGACTCCGGCCTCGACATCGATGCGCTGCGCATCGTCGCCAACGGCATCCAAGAGGTCCGCAACGAGCGGCCGTCGATGGGCGTCGTCCTGATCACCCACTACCAGCGCCTCCTCGACGAACTCCAGCCCGATCACGTGCACATCCTCGTCGACGGACGCATCGTCCAGTCCGGAGGCATGGAGCTCGCCGAACAGCTCGAACGCGACGGCTACGAGGCCTTCCGAGCGCCCGCCTGACCCGCCGATGAGTACGGACCGATGAGTACCGACACCGACACGACGACCGGCATCGACTGGACCGCCGTCCGGGCCGACTTCCCGGTCTTGCAGCGCGAGATCGACGGCGCGCCGATCGTCTACCTCGACTCGGGCAACACCTCGCAGAAGCCGGTCCAGGTGATCGAGGCGATGGACCAGTTCCTCCGCAACGAGTACGCGCCGATCAACCGCAGCGCCTACCGCCTCGCGGCTGCGGCCACCGACCGATACGAGGGCGGCCGCAGTGCCGTCGCCCGCCTGATCAACGCGCCGAGTGCGGACGAGGTCGTGTTCACCAAGAACGCGACCGAAGCGCTCAACCTGATCGCGTCGTCGTGGGGCGGCGCCAACCTCACCGAGGGTGACGCCGTCGTGCTCACCCACATGGAACACCACGCCAACATTGTGCCGTGGCAGATGCTCGCCGATCGGACGGGCGTCGAGTTGCGCTGGGTCCCGCTGACCCCAGACGGCCAGCTCGACCTCACCGACCTCGATCGACTGCTCGACGGCGCCAAGGTGTTCTCGTTCACGGCGATGAGCAATGTGCTCGGCACGATCACGCCGGTCGCCGAGCTGTGCCGACGAGCCCACGATGCCGGCGCCCTCGCCGTCGTCGATGCGTGCCAGTACGTGCCGCACAATCCCACCGACGTGCAGGCGTGGGACGCCGACTTCGTCGCGTTCTCCAGCCACAAGATGTGCGGTCCTTCGGGCATCGGTGCGCTGTGGGGCCGGATGGAGCTGCTCGACGCCACGCCCCCGTACATCGGCGGCGGCAACATGATCGCCGACGTCCGCCTCGACGGGTTCACCACGGCGCCGGTCCCCGCCAAGTTCGAGGCCGGCACTCCCCCGATCGTCGAGGCGGTCGGGTTCGGCGCCGCCGTCGAGTACCTCGAGTCGATCGGCATGCACCACGTCCGCCAGCACGAGATGGACCTCACCCGCTACGCGATCGACACCCTCACCGAGCGGTACGGCGACGACATCACGATCCACGGGCCCGACAACATCGAGGTGCGTGGCGGCGTGTTGAGCTTCGCGTTCCGCGACATCCACCCGCACGACGTCAGCCAGGTCCTCGACGAACGCAACGTGTGCGTCCGGGCCGGACACCACTGCGCGAAGCCGCTGATGCGACTGCTCGGCGCCAACGCGACGGCCCGCGCCAGCCTGTATCTGTACAACGATCGCTCCGACGTCGACGCGCTGGCCGATGCGCTCGACGGCGCCACCGATATCTTCGGGTTCTGACGAGCCCAGCCCCGCCGGGAGGACACCAATGCCAGGCCTCGAAGACCTCTACCGCGAGATCATCCTCGACCACTACCGCACGCCACGGAACCGTGGCGAGCTCCCGGTGCCGCCGGCACGCCACGCCGAGGGCCACAACCCGCTGTGCGGCGACGAGATCACCGTCTATCTCGACGTGACAGGCGAGGGCGACGACGCCGTGGTCAGCGACGTGAAGGTGAGCGGCCAAGGCTGCTCGATCTCACAGTCGTCCGCCTCGATGATGAGCGCCGCGGTCAAGGGCAAGCCGGTCGTCGAGGTGCGGGCTCTCGTCCGCCGCTTCAAGGGCATGATGTCGATCGAGACCGACGGCGACGACACCGAGCCCGACGCCGAGG
>NZZV01000134.1 GCA_002698945.1 Acidimicrobiaceae bacterium | reverse complement strand
TGCCCCGGCCGGCACCGTCGTAAACGGGGTGCCGCTGCCGGACTTCGGCGGCGGCAAGCCCGACCCGAACCTGGTCCGCGCGTGGGAACTGGTCGAGGCCATGAATGGCGCGGATGCGCCGGATTTCGGGGCGGCCTCCGACGGCGACGGCGATCGCAACATGATACTTGGACCCGGCTTCTTCGTGACCCCGAGCGACAGCCTGGCGGTTCTCGCCGCCAATGCGCACCTCGCTCCAGGCTACCGCGCCGGGCTGGTCGGCGTCGCGCGCTCGATGCCGACCAGCCGTGCGGTCGACCGGGTCGCCGAGGAGCTCGGCATCCCCTGCTTCGAGACGCCGACCGGCTGGAAGTTCTTCGGCAGTCTGCTTGACGCCGGCAAGGTCACATTATGCGGCGAGGAGAGTTTCGGAACGGGTTCGGACCACGTCCGCGAGAAGGATGGCCTATGGGCGGTGCTGCTGTGGCTGAGCATCCTGGCCGAACGCCGGCAACCGCTGGCGGAGATCGTGCGGGATCACTGGCGGAGATATGGACGCCACTTCTATTCCCGGCACGACTATGAGGATATCGACAGCGAAGCCGCGAACGTGATCATGGGCGTGCTTCGCGCCCGAATCGGCGAATTGAGCGGACGCCGACTCGGCGGGTTGACGATCCGTCTGGGAGACGACTTCAGCTACACGGATCCCGTGGATCACCGTGTGACACCCCACCAGGGTGTCCGCCTTCTCTTCGACGACGGCTCTCGCATCGTCTACCGGCTGTCCGGCACGGGAACTGGCAGCGCGATCCTGCGGATTTATCTTGAACGCTATGAATCAAATCCGGGTCGGCACGACCAGGATGTGCAATCGGCGTTGGCCGACCTTGCGGCCATGGCGCGCGAGTTCGCGGGGTTCTCCGCCCGGCTCGAGCGGGATAAACCGTCCGTGATCACCTGAGCGGCACAAGGGCGCAGGGGTTTTCGGACGGCGGATACCTGAGCTGTCAAACGTCCCGGCACAGCCCGTCCTTCGGCTATTCGACCTCCCATCCGATCTGAGGGAAGTGTTCTCCTCATGCGGCCTGACCACGAAGGCGTAGGCGCCTGCAGATTCGCCGAACCAGCTTCTCGATTTCGAGAATGGCCAACAGGGCGATTCCTGTGCCCACCACCGCGAGTCCGTCCGACGGTCCCACCGGCCTTGTATCGAACAGGGCCTGGAGAGGCGGCGCATAGGTGAAAGCGAGTTGGAGAAGCACGACGACTCCGACACCGATCAGCACCGCCGGAGTGCCCAGGACGCCGGACCAAGTGAGAGAGGGACCATGCTGGAAGAGCACGCTGAACAGATAGAAAATCTCCATCACCACGATGGTGTTGACCACCAGCGTGCGCGCTTCCTCCAGCGACAGTCCTCGACGTTCGGCCCAGAAAAACATTCCGAACGTCCCGATCACGAACAAGATCGACACGAAGACGATCCGCCAGACCACGAATCGCGACAGCAGCGGCTCGCCGGCCGCGCGAGGTGGCCGGCGCATGGTACCGGGCTCGGTCGGCTCGAACGCCAGGGTGAGCCCGAGCGCCAGCGCGGTGACCATGTTTATCCACAGGATCTGCACCGCAGTCATCGGCAGCGTCAGCCCGATCAGGATGGCGCCGATGATGGACAGCGCCTCGCCGCCGTTGGTCGGCAGGGTCCAGGCGATGACCTTCTTGACGTTGTCGTAGACCGTGCGGCCCTCACGCACCGCGGCGACGATGGAGGCGAAGTTGTCGTCGGCAAGCACCATCTCGGCCGCCTCCTTCGCGGCCTCCGTACCCTTTCGCCCCATGGCGACGCCGACATCGGCGCGCTTCAGCGCCGGCGCGTCGTTAACCCCGTCGCCGGTCATCGCCAGCACCGCACGGTCGGCCTGAAGCGCCTCGACCAGGCGCAGCTTGTGCTCCGGCGTGGTGCGGGCAAAGACGTCGGTATCGTGCGCCGTGCGGCGCAGCGCCGCGTCGTCGAGTTCGTCGAGTTCTGCGCCGGTGGCGACGAAGTCGGAATTTACGATCCCGATCTGCCGGGCGATGGCGGCGGCGGTCGCGGCGTGGTCGCCGGTGATCATCTTGACCCGGATGCCCGCCGCCTGGCAGTCGCGCACCGCCGTGACGGCCTCTTCGCGCGGTGGGTCGATCAGACCGAGCAGGCCCAACAGCGTCAGGCCGCCCTCGGCGTCGGCGAAAGCGAGAGTGTGCATTTGTCGCGGCATCGGCTTGGTGGCGACGGCGAGCACCCGCTGTCCCCGCGCCGCCAGCGCCTCCACCTGCTCGCGCCAGATCGACGGGTCGAGGAGCTCATCGCCCGCGGGACCACGCTGGCGATGACACATCGCCAGCACCCGCTCCGGCGCCCCCTTGAGGCAGAGGAAAGCCCCGCCGGCATGATCGTGGTGCAGCGTCGCCATGAAGCGGTGCTGAGCGTCAAATGGAATTTCGTCCGTCCGCGGCAGGTGCCGGCGCAAAGGCTCAGCATCGATCCCCATCTTGGTCGCGAAAGCGACTAGGGCGCCCTCCATCGGGTCGCCATCCACCACCCACCCACCCGCGGCCCGCCGGAGGGCCGCGTCATTGCAGAGCAGAGCCGCGCGCGCCAGCTCGGCCAGGACGGGGTGCTTGGCCGGATCGACCTCTTTCTCGCCATGCCGGATCGCGCCGCTTGGGTCATAGCCTTCGCCGCTGACGGCGAAGGTGGCAACGGAGGTCACTGCCGCCGCTACCGTCATCTCATTGCGCGTCAGCGTGCCCGTCTTGTCGGTGCAGATGATCGAGACCGAGCCCAGCGTCTCGACCGCGGGCAGGCGCCGGACGATGGCGTTCCGCGCCGCCATGCGCCGCACGCCAATGGCGAGCGCGATCGTCATCACCGCCGGCAATCCCTCGGGGATGGCGGCCACCGCAACACCGACGACGACGAGGAAGGCGTCCTCTGCGGCGTAGCCGCGGACGAGGACGGCAAAGGCGAAGATCACCGCCGACAGGCCGAGGACGACGAAGGTGAGGCGCCTAGCGAAGCCGTCCATTTGGCGCAGCAGCGGCGTTCTCAGCGTCTCGACCGCACCGACCAGCGCGCTGACGCGCCCAATCTCGGTGTCGGCGCCGGTGGCGACGACCACGCCGGCGCCCCGGCCCGCGGCGACCAGCGTGCCCGAGAAGGCGACGGAATTGCGATCCCCGAGCGGCGCTTCGGCAACGACCGGCGCCGGTGATTTGTCGACCGGAACCGATTCACCGGTCAGCGCCGCCTCCTCGATCCGCAGGTTGCGTGTCCGAAGAAGACGGAGGTCGGCCGGGACCCGATCACCGGGATCGAGCAGCACGAGGTCGCCCGGGACCAGAGTCTCCGCCTCGACTGTGAGGCGATGCCCGCCGCGCATTACCGAGGCGTGCGGCGCGAGCATGCTGCGGATGGCACTGAGCGCCCGCTCGGCGCGACCCTCCTGCACGAAGCCGATCGCGGCATTGAGGAGCACGACGGCCGCGATCACCGCCGCATCGGTGCCGTGGCCGAGCGCCAGGGTGATCGCCGCGGAGGCAAGCAGTACGTAGATCAGCAGGTTGTCGAACTGGGCGAGGAAGCGGCGGAGCGCGCTGCGCGTCTTGCCTACCGGCAGGCGGTTGCGGCCGTGCCCGGAAAGCCGCCGGGAGGCTTCTTGCCCGTCCAGACCGTCGTAGCCGGTTGCAAGTACCTGCAAAGCCTCCTCGACGGGAACGGCGTGCCAGGGCCGAGCCGGATTCATGGCGGTCGGTTGCTGCTGAATAAGGTCGGTCATTGCATTGCTCGGCGCTGAAGGCCGGCGCGCAGGGGAGTTCGAAGCCGGCGAGTGAACGGATGTCGCGGCGGCAGGCCGCTTATTGGGCGGTGTAGCCGCCGTCGATCACCAGTTCGGCGCCGGTTACGAACTTCGACTCGTCCGAAGCGAGATAGAGCACGCCATAAGCAATGTCGTCCGGTTCGCCGACATGACCGATCGGGTGCAGGGCGTTAAGGGCCTGCCGGCCCTCCTCGACGTCGCCGTTCTCGGCAAGGTAGTTCTCGACCATCGGCGTCCAGATGTAGCCAGGATGGATCGAGTTCACCCGGATGTTCAACCCCGCCTTGGCGCAATAGAGCGCCACCGACTTGGTGTACATTCGCACGCCGCCCTTAGACGCATTGTAGGCGCCGAGATTGGGGTCGCCGACCAGACCCTCGATTGAGGCCAGGTTGATGATCGAGCCGCCCGGCGGATCCTTCCGCTTCATCGCCAGGATCGCGTGCTTGGTGCCGAGGAACACGCCGTCGAGATTGACGCTCATCAGCCGGCGCCAGCGCTCCAGCGTCTCCTCCTCGGGCGGCCCACCCCAGCCGACGCCGGCATTGTTGACCAGCACGTCGAGCCGTCCGAAGTGGTCGAGGGTGGCCTGGATCATTCGCTGCCACGCGCTCTCGTCGGCGACGTCGTGATGGAGATAGATTGCCTCGCCACCGGCCGCGGCGACGTCCTGCGCCACCCGCTCGCCTTCCTCCTCCTTGATGTCGGTGACGACCACCTTTGCGCCCTCCCGCGCCAGCATCCGCGCCGAGGCCTCGCCCAGCCCCAGCGCGGCTCCTGTCACGATCGCCACCTTGTCTCGCACTCTGCTCATCTTTTAGACTCCTCTCTGGTCGATTCCGGCGGGCCGAGAACCCGCCTCAGGTTTCTGAGCTACGCTTCCTTGGAGCGGCTGACAGCGACGACTGTCGTGCACGCCTCGAGCCAGATCTCGCCCGCAGCATTCATCCGGTGTCCGGCGCCGAACGAAGCGTCGGCGGTGGTTTGCTCCTTCGACGTGTCGATCACCACCTCCCATCCTCCCCCTGGCGGCGCCGGCACGACGAACCGGCATCGGGCAGGAGAGCCGTTGAAGAGCAGGCAGAGTGCCACGTCGCTGCCCCGCACGAGACAGCCGAGCCGGTTGTCGGCCCCGTTCCAGTCGGGCTCTTGCCCTGCTGGTCCGAACCAGTTGATCTCCCCGTCCGTGTAGAAAGTTTCGGAGCGCAGGACCGGATGCGCCTTGCGCAGCGCGATCAGCCGCCGGACGAACTGCACGAGTTCGCCATTCCGCTCCGCCAGCGACCAGTCGTACCAGGAGATCGCATTGTCCTGGCAATAGGCGTTGTTGTTGCCCGCCTGCGTGCGGCGGAACTCGTCGCCGCCGAGCAGCATCGGCACGCCGCGCGAGAGCAGGAGCGTGGCGAGCAGGTTCCTGATCCGGTGCAGCCGCATCGCTTCGATGTGCGGATCGTCGGTCGGTCCTTCGGCGCCGTTGTTGTCGCTGTAGTTCTCGTCGAGGCCGTCACGGTTGTCCTCACCGTTCGCCTCGTTGTGCTTGCGCGCGTAGCTGACGAGGTCGTTGAGCGTGAAGCCGTCGTGGCTGGTGATGAAGTTGATGCTGTTGAGCGGGCTTTCGCCGCCCGGCTGATAGAGATCGCTGCTGCCAGCGAGACGGGTCGCCAACGCCCCGGTCATGCCCGGGTCGCCGCGCCAGAAGCGGCGGACATCGTCGCGAAAGTGACAGTTCCACTCGGCCCAGCGCCCGCCGGGAAAGCTGCCCACCTGGAACGCGCCGCCGGCGTCCCAGGCCTCGGCGATCAGCTTGACGTCGCGCAGGATCGGGTCCTCGGCGATCTGTTCGAGCAGAGGCGGGTTCGCCAGCAGGTTGCCTTGCTCATCCCGCCCGAGCACCGAGGCGAGGTCGAAGCGGAAGCCGTCGACGTGGCAGTGGATCACCCAGTGCCGCAGGCAGTCGACGACCATGCTGCGCACCACCGGATGGTTGCAGTTCAGCGTGTTGCCGCAGCCGGAATAGTCCACGTATTCCCCATCGGGCGTCAGGATGTAGTAGATCGCGTCGTCGAGCCCCCGGAAGCTGTAGGTCGGACCGTTCCTTCCCCCTTCCGCCGTGTGGTTGAAGACGACGTCGAGGATGATCTCGATGCCTGCCCGGTGAAGCTCGCGGACCATGGTCTTGAAGGCGACGAGCTCGCCGCCTGGCGCGACATCGCCGGCATAGCCCGGCATCGGCGCGAACAGGGCGACTGGATTGTAGCCCCAGTAGTCGCGCAGCCGCTCGCCGCTCAGCGGGTTGAGCCCTTCGGCCGCCTCCGGGTCGAAGGCCTGGACCGGCATCAGTTCGAGGGCGGTGATGCCGAGCTCCCGCAGATAGGGGATCTTCTCGACGACGCCGAGATATTCCCCCGGTCGGCGGACCCCGGAGGACGGGTCGATCGTGAGCCCGCGCACATGGGTCTCGTAGAGGATGGTCTCGCTCCAGGGATGGCGGAGCGGTGCGTCGTCGGCCCAGTCGAAGCGCTGGTCGGCGATGACGCAGCGGCCACGCGAACCGCCGGACAGGTCTGTAACGGCGGCGGCGTAGGGATCGAGCAGCGTTTGATGCGGATCGAACTCGTCTCCGCCAGCCCGCGAACGAGGCCCGTCGGCCTGCAGAGCATAGAGCTTCCCGCGAAGGTCTCCCGTCAAGCTGGCATGCCAGATGTCGCCGGTCCGGTGACACCGGGCATCGAGAGGGAACCGGGCGCTCGGCTGGGTCCCGGCGGCCGTCTCGTATAGAAGCAGGGTCATGGCCGTGGCGTGCCGGCTGAACACCGCGATGTTCAAGCCGTCGCGGCAATCGTGCAGCCCGAGCGGCAGCGGCTCACCGCGGTCGATCCGGACGGGGCCGCTGTCCGGCTCCGCCGGTGTGGAAGCTGCCTGTGCCGGTTCGTGTGATGGAGGCGGCGCCTGACGCCTCCCATGGACACCGACGGGCGCTCCGGCGGCCTTGTCGTCAGCCATGGGTGACCAAATTGCGCGGCTCGCCACGGACGAAGGCCTCGATGTTCTCCAGCGTGGTCTCGATGATGCGTCGCACCGCGCTTTCCGTGTTGTAGGCGTTGTGCGGCGTGACGATCACGTTCGGGAAGCGCAGCAGCACGTGGTTGGCGACGAGCGCCTTCAGGTCGTGGCCTTCGGTCCACGCCTCGCGGAAGATCTGCGCCTCCTCGCGGATCAGCGGCTCCTGCGGCAGGACGTCGAGCCCGGCGGCCCGCAGCCTCCCGTCGGAAAGCGCCCGGACCAACGCCGGCACGTCGAGGACACTGCCGCGCGCCGTGTTGATCAGGATCGCGCCCGGCTTCATCAGGCCGAACTCGCGGTCGGAGATCAGGCTCGCGGAGCCCGGCGTCGCCGGCACGTGGAGCGTCAGCGCGTCCGCCGCAGCCAGCACCTCGTCGAGGTCGGCATAGCAGAAGCCGAGACGGCTCGCCGCGTCAGCGTCTGGGTAGAGATCGTGAGCGATGACCGTCATGCCGAAGCCGCGGGCGATCTCGATCGCGCGCCGCCCGATCCGCCCCGTGCCGATCACGCCGAGCGTCTTCCCGCGCAACTCGAAGCCGCGCAGCCCGGCCTGCGAGAAGTTGCCGCGGCGGGTCCGCTCGACCGCCTCGACCAGGCTCCGCGCCACGGCGAGGAGCAGCGCAAAGGCATGCTCCGCCACGGTTGAATCGCCGTAGTCGGGCACATTCGCCACCGCCACACCGTGCGCGGCACACCAGCCGAGGTCGATATGGTCGTAACCGGTCGAGCGGGTCGCGATCAGCTTGAGCGAAGGGAACTGCGCCAGCACGTCGGCGCCGAGCTTCGAGTTAACGAAGGTGCTGACGATCTCGGCGTCCGCGTGAGCTGCGGCCGTGCGAGCATCGAGGGGCTCGCGCGTACAGCTCAGCTCGTGCGCCGGCTTCAGCCGCAGGCAGGCCTGGTGCTCCCATTCCTCGGTCTCGAAGACGACAACCTTCATCGTACAGCCTCGCCCGCGCGGGGTGCCGTCGCCGCGCCGAGCCGCTCCTCCTCTTCTGCCACGCGGCGCACGGTGGCGACGAAGCTGTCGGGATTAAGCGAGATTGAATCGATCCCCTCCTCGACCAGGAAGGCGGCGAAGTCGGGATAGTTGCTCGGCGCCTGGCCGCAGATGCCGATCTTGATGCCGGCTGCGTGCGCCTTGGCGATCGCCTCCCGCACCGCGCGCTTGACCGCCTCGTTGCGCTCGTCGAACAGCGGCGCGAGCTCGCCCGAGTCACGGTCCACCCCGAGCACGAGCTGGGTCAGGTCGTTCGAGCCAATCGAGAAGCCGTCGAAGCGTTCCGCGAACTCCTCCGCCAGGAACACGTTCGACGGAATCTCGCACATCATGTAGATTTCGAGGCCGTTCTCGCCGCGCGACAGCCCGTTCTCGGCCATGACTGCCAGCACGCGGTCCGCCTCCTCCGGCGTCCGGCAGAACGGCACCATGACGATGACATTGGTCAGCCCGATGGTCTCGCGCACCTTTTTGAGTGCGCGGCATTCGAGGGCGAAGCCGTCCCGGTAACGCTCGTCGTAATAGCGGGAGGCGCCGCGCCAGCCGAGCATCGGGTTCTCCTCCTCGGGCTCGAAGGCGGCGCCGCCGAGGAGATGGGCATACTCGTTGGTCTTGAAGTCGCTCAGGCGCACGATCACCGGGTGCGGATGATAGGGGGCGGCGAGCTTGGCGATGCCGAGCGCCAGCGTCTCGACGAAATAGTCTTTCGGGTCTTCCCAGCCGCGGGTCAGGTCGCGGATCTCGCGCCGCACCGCCGGGTCGGCCACCCGCTCCGGATGGACCAGCGCCATCGGATGGATCTTGATCAGGTTGTTGATGATGAACTCCATCCGCGCCAGCCCGACGCCCCTGGCCGGCAGGCGCCACCAGCGGAAGGCGGCGGCGGGGCTGGCAATGTTCACCAGCATCGCCGTGCGGGTCGCTGGCAGGTCGGAGAGGTCTACCTCGGTCGCTTCGAACGGCAGGATGCCGTCATAGACCACGCCCCGGTCTCCCTCGGCGCAGGAGAGCGTGATTTCCTGGCCGTCGCGCAGCAGCTCGGTGCCGTGGCCGGTGCCGACGATGGCGGGGACGCCGAGCTCGCGGCTGACGATGGCGGCGTGGCTGGTCGTGCCGCCATGGTCGGTGATGATCCCGGCCGCCCTCTTCATGATCGGAACCCAGTCCGGATCGGTCATCCCGGTGACAAGGATGGCGCCGTCGCGGAAGCGGTCGATGTCGGCGGCGCTGCGGATGGCGCAGACGGGACCGGCGGCGATCGCCTCGCCGATCGCCGAGCC
>NZZV01000133.1 GCA_002698945.1 Acidimicrobiaceae bacterium | reverse complement strand
CCGGCAGGTGCAGCACGTTCGTGCGGAGCCCGTCGTCGTGCAGGTACCCGCGCGCCACCCGTCCTGGCAGCTCGTCGGTACGGAAGTAACCCGTGTCGACCAGGCCGGCAGGACGGCAGACACGCTCGTCGACGAGATCGTGGAACGGCACACCCGATGCCCGCTCGGCGAGGAGCGCGAGCACGACGTATCCGCCGTTGCAGTACGTGAACTGCTCGCCGGGCGCCGACTTCATCGGGTGCCCGTCGAGCACGGGGAGGAAGTCCTCGGTCGTGACGAGCGTGTGGACCGGCACGGTGAGCACGTAGTCGTTCATGTCGTCCATCTCGTCCTCGTCGAGGTAGTCGCCGATCCCGGAGCGGTGGCCGAGGAGGTGCTCGACGGTGACCCGATCGTCGATCAGCGGCAGGTCGGTACCGAGCAGCGAACGCGCCGTCGTGTCGAGTTGGAGGATGCGGTCCTCGATCAGGCTCATCACCGCCAGCGCGGTGAGCGTCTTGGAGCCACTGGCGGTCCCGAACTGGGTGTCGATCGTGTTGGCGACGGCATGAGACCGGTCGGCCAACCCGTATGCCCGCTCGACGACCGGCCGACCGTCGAGGTCGATACGAACGACGCCGGAGAAGCGCACGTCGGCCGCGATCTCGTCGACCCGAGCGTTGAGTTCCTGTTCATCCTGCGCATCCATGACGCACAGGCTGACACGCGACGAGGGTCGTGACACGCTCGGTTCCGCACCCGGTCGGGCGCCCCGACGCTGCAGTCGACGTCAGGGGCGGATCAGGGCGCTGAGCATGGCTTGGAACTTGGCTTGGGTCTCGGCCAACTCGCTCAGTGGGTCGCTGTCGGCGACGATGCCGCCACCGGCGACGAGACGGGCCGATCGACGGTCGTCCGACAACTCTGCGCAGCGCAGCGACACCGCCCACCGTCCGTCGCCGTTGCCGTCGCACCAGCCGACGGTGCCACCGTAGATGCCGCGTTCGAAGCCCTCGACTCGCTCGATCAGCTCGATCGCCGATTCGCGCGGGTGGCCGCCGACCGCCGGGGTCGGCTGCAGGGCCCGCACCAGCTCGATCACGGTGGCATGGGGCTTCGAGAGCATGCCTTCGGCGCGCGATCCGAGGTGCTGCACGTTGGCCACCTTGACGATCTCCGGCTCGGGCGCCCAGTCGAGGTAGCTGCAGAAGGGGAGCAGGGTGTCGCGCACCATCTCGATCGCGGCGGCGTGCTCGATCCGGTTCTTCTCGCTGGCGTGCAGTTCGGCGGCCAGCTTCGCATCCAGCTCGTCGTCGCCCGTGGTGCCGGTGGTGCCGGCGAGTGGGAACGAGCTGACGACACCACCCTCGACCGCGACGAGCAGTTCGGGGGAGGCGCCGATGAAGCCGTCGATCGAGAAGCGGTGGCTCGAACCGAACGTCGCCTTGAGGCGGCGCAGCACGGCATGCACGTCGATCGGTCGGTCGGCGCGCACCTCGATCGGGCGGGCGATCACTGCCTTCTGCAGCGTGCCGTCGCGCACGGCGTCGCGAGCAGCGGCGACGGCGGCGAGGTACTGATCGGTGTCGACCAGCGGTTCGATCGACCAGCCGGCCGACGTCGGGACCGGCTCCGACTCCGGGAACAACGCACGTTCGACCTCGCCGTCCAGTTCGTCGTCCTGTTCGTCGATGACGGTGACCCACTGGCGCCCGGTGCCGTCCTTGCCCACCAGCACGGCCGGCACGATCAGGTCGGCGTCGGCGCCGGGCCGGAAGGGGAGTGGGCCGAGTGCGATCGGGCCGTTGACGCCACCGGCTCGGTCGTCGTGGGCGATCGCGGCGAGGAACCCGACCGCCTCGTCGACGGGCACCCGGGCGGCGACACCGCGCCCGGCGAAGCCGACACCGTCGCGGACGAAGAGGAACCCGTCACCGCGTGCGACGTCGTTGAGATCGACGGGTCGATCGGTGACGTCCGACAACGGACGCGAGACGGCGCGCACGTCAGCCCCGGGTGCCGGTGAGCTGTTGGGTCAGGCCACCTGAGAGCAGCCGATGCTGCGCGTCGACGAACCCGGCCCGCTGCAGCATCGCCACCATCTCGTCGGGCTCGGGGAGGTACGCCACACTCTTGGGCAGGTAGCGGTAGGCCGGTGCGTCCGACAACGCGGCGCCGATCTTCGGGACGACCTTGCCGAAGTAGATGTCGTTGCCGAACTTGATCACCCGGTTGCGCGGCACACCGACGTCGAGCAGGGCGATGCGGCCACCGGGCCGGACCACACGGGCCAGCTCGTCGAAGAACGTCCCGAGATCGACCAGGTTCCGCAGCGCGAACCCGCACGTCACCCCGTCGACCGATGCGTCGGGTACCGGCAGGTTCAAGATGTCGGCCTGCACGCGCGGTGCCCCGGAACGGTCGGCGGCGAGCATGCCGTACGACAGGTCGACCGAGATCGGCACGAGACCGGCGTCGCGGAGGTCGATGCACAGGTCGCCGGTGCCGGCCGCGAGGTCGAGCACCGTGGCGCCGGCGGACAGCGCCAGATCGCGGACCGTCTTGCGGCGCCACCGCACGTCGAGCCGGAACGTCATGATCCGGTTGACCAGGTCGTAGCGCGGTGCGATCGCGTCGAACATCTCGCGCACCGCCGCCTTCTTGTCGTCGCCCTCGGGGAGGGTGTCGGTGTCCCACGCAGCAGGTTCGCTCACCGGACCGAGGCTACCGAGCACCTGACCGAGCAGGGTTCGTCGCCCCGTCGGCCCGGTCGCCAGACTCGGAGGATGATCGATTTCACGTTCCCACCCGAGGTCGAAGAGGTCCGGCTCAAGGTCCGCGAGTTCATGGACACCCGGGTCCGGCCGGCGTGGGAGGCGATCGACCAGGACGAGCGCGACCAGGTCGTCAAGACGATCGTGGAACTCCGCAAGGAGGCCCACGACGACTGGGGACTCTGGTTGCCGCACATGCCGCCGGAGTGGGGCGGCATGGGCCTCGGCCCGACGGCCATGGCCGCCGTCAGCGCTGAGGCGTCGAAGGTGTCGATCGGCCCGTTCGTGATCAACGCCCAGGCGCCCGACGAGGGCAACCAGCACACCTTGCTGCACTGGGGCACCGACGAGCAGAAGGAGAAGTACCTCAAGCCGCTGTGCAACGGCACGGCGCGCTCCTGCTTCGCGATGACCGAGCCCGAGGTCGCCGGCTCCGACCCGACGCTCATCAAGACGTTCGCCTACCAGGACGGCGACGAGTGGGTCGTCAACGGTCACAAGTGGTTCATCTCCGGCGCCCGCGGCGCCAAGTTCGCGATGCTCGTCGCCCGGACCGAGGAGGATCCCGAGATCCCGCAGGCGGCCAACTCGTGTTTCATCGTCGACTTGCCGTCCGAGGGGTGGAACATTGTCCGCGACGTCCACACGATGTCGGGCGGTCACAACCACTGCGAGATCCTGATCGAAGACCTGCGCGTGCCGGCCGAGAACATGCTCGGCGGCCGCGGCCAGGGCCACCTGCTCGGGCAATACCGCCTCGGGCCGGCCCGACTGGCCCACTGCATGCGCTGGATCGGCCAGGCCGAGATCGCCCTCGACATGATGGTCGAGCGCGCCATGGAGCGCTACAGCCACGGCTCGATCCTCGCCGAGAAGCAGGGCATCCAGTGGCTGATCAGCGACTCGGCCGTCGAGCTCTACCAGTGCAAGCTGATGGTGCTCCACG
Organism: Acidimicrobiaceae bacterium; assembly: GCA_002698945.1. Classification (GTDB taxonomy): domain Bacteria; phylum Actinomycetota; class Acidimicrobiia; order Acidimicrobiales; family Ilumatobacteraceae; genus Ilumatobacter. Next base: position 29,712 of record NZZV01000133.1, on the reverse strand, counting down.
CGGCGTACCAGATCGAGCACGGTATGGACTTCACGGCGGTGGTCTCGATGGCGAAGCACTTCGTCGCCAACAGCCTGTGGCGGATCATCGACCGGGCGATCCAGGTGCACGGTGCGCTGGGCTACTCGACCGACACCCCGCTCGCCGGCATGCTGCAGCAGGCCCGCTGGGCCCGTTTCGCCGACGGTGCCGACGAGATCCACCAGATGCGCATCGCCCAGCGCACCATCGCCGCCTTCAACGACGACGGCACCACCAAGAAAGCCACCGGCAACCTGCCCTTGTGACCAGAAGGGGTCAGGCACCTTCTGGCACTCGTGCGATGGTGTCCGCGGCGTTCATCGCCAGTGTGACCCCTTCTGGCTACCGACGTGACCGGATGGCCTGGCCGAGGAACGCGCCGCCGATGGCGGCGACGACCATCAGTGCCACGTACCAGGCGTTCATCTCGTCGCCGCGGGCTCGGGCGACCATCCCGACGACGACGGCACCGGTCACGGCCACCCACACCACGAACAGCCGTGAGCGCGTGTCGACCTGCACGCCCGTGAGGGTACGGGCTCCGGTGTCCGGTCACCAGGCATAGCGTGGGACCGTGGCCGCCGCCCACCGCACCATCTTGCACGTCGACATGGACGCGTTCTACGTGTCGGTGGAGTTGCGGCGTCAGCCGGAGCTGCGGGGGCAGCCGGTGGTCGTGGGCGGACCCGGGAACCGGGGCGTCGTCGCCGCCGCGTCGTACGAGGCCCGTCGCTACGGCGTCCACTCGGCGCTGCCGTCGGCGATCGCCCGCCGTCGCTGTCCGCACGCCGTCTTCCTGCCGGGCGACCACGAGCTCTACGCCGAGGTGTCGAGCCAGGTCCACGAGATCTTCGGGCGCTACACACCCCTGATCGAGCCGCTGTCGCTCGACGAGGCATTCCTCGACGTGTCGGGTGCGATCCGTCTGTTCGGCGAGGGCGTGGTCATCGCCCAACGGATCCGCGACGACGTGTCGCGCGATCTCGACCTGACGTGTTCGGTCGGGGTCGCACCGAACAAGTTCCTGGCCAAGATGGCGTCGGTCGAAGCCAAGCCGCGCGCCAATCCCGACGGCATCGAGCCCGGCGCCGGTGTCGTCGAGGTCCGCCCGGGGGAGGAGACGTCGTTCCTCCACCCGCTGTCGGTGCGCCGGCTGTGGGGCGTCGGACCGAAGACCTACGAGAAACTCGACCGGATCGGGGTGCGCACGATCGGCGACCTGGCGGCATTGCCCGAGTCGACGGTCGTCGCAGCGCTCGGTCCGTCGAGCGGCTCCCACCTCCTCGCCCTCTCGAAAGGGATCGACGCTCGGCCGGTCGAGGTCGAGCGCGATCCGAAGTCGATCGGCCACGAGGAGACATATCCCCACGACCTGCACGACCTCGCGGACCTCGACCGTGAACTCGTGCGCCTGTCCGACGCCGTCGCCGGTCGGCTCCGCAAGTTCGGCAGTGGCGCCAGGACCCTCACGCTCAAGGTCCGCTTCGCCGGGTTCCGGACCGTCACCCGCTCGGTGACCCTGCCGGCCGGCGTGGACACGGCGACCGAGATCGTCGCCGCGATGAAGCCGCTGCTCCACGCCCTCGACCTCTCACCCGGTGTGCGCCTCCTCGGGGTGTCGGGCAGCAACTTCGGTGGACGGTCCGAACAGCTCGATCTGTTCAGCTCGCAGGCCGCGGAACCGACGCCGGACGTGCAGCGATCGGCCGCCGCGATCGACCAGATCCGAGAGCGGTTCGGGGCCACCTCGATCGGCCCTGCGAGCTCGATCAGCGGTGACCGGCTGCGCATCGTTCGACGCGGCGCGCAACAGTGGGGACCCGATCAGCAGCCCGGTGCCACCCGTTCGGGTGAGGGTGTGACGAGCGAGCCGACGCCACGCCCGAAGCCCGGCGACACGGGCGACGGGCCGAACGGCCCGAAATGATCCGGGCGCGTTGAGACTGGGCGGGAAACCTGCGATGATGATGGCGTGCCACTGTCCGAAGACGAGCAACGGATTCTCCGTCAGATCGAACTCGATCTGCAATCGGACCCGACGTTCCAGCAGCGCGTCCACCGCGTCTCGCGTCGGCGGCTCATCGGGCTGTCGTTCGCCCTGGTCGTCGGCTTGGTGCTGACCATCCTCGGGCTGGCGCTCCACTTCTGGTTGGCGTTCGCCGGCTTCATCGGTGTGCTCGTCGTCGCGATCCTCCTCGAGCAGGAAGTGCGCGTCGTCGGACGCGACAAGATCGGCCAGCTGCCGATCAACGCCTGGCTCACCGGATCAGCCCGCGATCAGCAGCGCCCCGACTGACCGGTCGTTCTCCGGAACTCAATGGCCGGAACTCGCTCACCGGAACTCGTTCACCGGAAATCCGTGAAGTAGCGCTTGACCCGCTGCGAGGTCGTCAGCGTGTCGGTCGTGATCCGGCCGATCTGGGTCGCCCAGAGTTCGCAGTCGTCGGCGAGTGAGTCGCCGAACGTGCCTCGCCGCTCGATGTCGAGTTGGCCGGGCGGCGCGAACGAGACGAGGTCGACGACCTCGGCCAGCGAGCGCATCGGTCGTGCCGCCACCGGCATCACGACCGCGGTCGCCGCCGTCCACTCCGTCGGGGTCATCGCCGGCGTGCCCTCGACACCTGCATCGGCCGCGGCGGCCCGTGCACGCTGCCACGCTGCGGTGACCTGCTCGCGTGGCCCGTGGGAACGGGAACGGAACCGGCGAACGTGCCGGATCGCGGCCGGCGCCAGCACGGCCAACACGACCAGCGCGAGGACCACGACCGACGTCCACGGGAACCCGCCACCCTCGTCGGTCCCATCGACCGGCACCGGGTCACCGGTCGCGTCCGGATCGTCCGACTGGAACGGTGCGTTCGTGTTGGGCGGGGCGTCGGGGTCGACGGGACGGATCGTCGTCGACGGTGTCGGCGTGTCGTTCTGCACGACGGTGGGCGGCGCGGTGGGGTCGGGGCCGGGCAACGGATCGGCGGCGCCGCCGCCGTCGCCCGAGGTGCCGGTCTCGTCCTGTTGGGCAGGCACGCCGGTGTAGCTCTCGGCCCCCGGGGCGCCGCGTCCCGGAGTCGGTTCGAACGCGACCCAGCCGATCCCGTCGAACCACAGCTCGGGCCAGGCGTGCGCGTTCTTGCCGATCACGGTGAACCAGCCGGCCTCCTCCTGGGTGCCCGGCGTGTAGCCGACGGCGACCCGGGACGGGATCCCGGCCGCGCGCGCCATCGCGGCGAACGTCGCGGCGAACTGCTCGCAGTACCCGGCGCGGACCTGGAAGAAGCTCTCGATCGCGTTCGCGTCGTGGCCGGACTGCACCTCGAGGCTGTAGGTGAACTCGTTCGGGTCGCGGAACCACGACTGCAGCGCGAGCGCCCGTTCGTACGGCGAGGCGATGCCGGCGGTCAGCCGTTCGGTCTCGGCGTACAGCACGTCGGGCAGGTTGTCGGGCAGCTCGAGGTAGATGTCGTCGGGAACGTTCTCGACGCCGGCGGCCGCCAGTGTCGCGGGGTCGGCGTCGGGGGCGACCGACACGATGTCGAACACGTCGCCCGGTTCGAAGTCCTGTGGGGCGAGCAGGGTGCTCGAGTCGTCCTGCTGTCGCAGCCGGAGTTCCTCGGTGCCCGACGTGCCGCTGGCCTGGATCGGGTCGGCGGCGGCGGGCACGACGTCGCCCTGCAGCGCGAGGATCTGGACCTGCTGGCGGATCCGGGTGCCGTCGCCGCTCGTCGGGGCGTCGACCTCGTCGAGCGAGCTGGCGGGCAGGGTGAACCGTTGCCCGTCGAACGCGGCGAGCGTGATGAGGCGCCAGTAGGCCTCCTGGTCGGCGTTGACCCGGAACAACCGAACGTTGCCGAGGTTGGTGAGCCGGCTGCGGATGTCGACGAGCGGGTTGTCGATCAGGTTGGTGCCGCTGCGGCCCTTGGTCTCGTAGATCGGTTCGGCGCCGGCGCCGGGGATGCGGGGCCCGATCGCACCGGCGAGCAGGGCGATGACCAGCGCCGAGGCGAGCGCGACCGGAGCGGCGAACGAGGTCGAACGTCGGCGAGCCGAGAGCACGGTCGACCGGTCGCGGTCGTGGAGCTGCCGGAGCGCGACCACCGCCAGCACCCCGGTGCCGACGAGGAGCGCGGTGGAGGCGACGCGCCACCGGTCGTCGCCGAGCGCGGCGATGAACACGAACAGCACGCCACCCGGAACGAGCGCCTCGCCGCGCGCCTGGGCCCGGAACGCGAACGCGTCGGACATGACGATGACCAGCACCAACGCCAGCGCCGACAACGACGCCCAGCCGACCACGTCGTACAGGACGGGAGCGACCGCGGTCGGGAACTGATCGCGTACGAGCGTGAGCTGTCCGTCGACGGCATCCCACGTCGCTCCTCCGGGTACCAGCACGGTCAGGGTGTCGCCGTAGTAGACGAGGCCCAACAGCCAGACGAGCACGGCGGCCTGCGCGGGGATGGCGAGCCAGCCGCTGACGCCGGCGCGGCGCAGCGCGAACGACAGGCCGTGGCCGACGAGGGCCAGGAGCACGAAGTCGGGGAGGAACGCCCACCCCGAGAACACGCGTGCGAACCCGACGGCGACGGCGACGGTGTACCCGCCGAGCGCCAGCGTCGCGACCGCATCCTTGACGAGTGGCGTCGTGGGCCGGCTCATGCGGGGACCCCCGAGGTGTGCAACTCGTGGTTCAGGCCGCGAGTGCCCGCGAGCCGGTGCCACTGATCGCGGAACGTGTCGAGCGACGACGCGTCGACGGTCAGCCTGCCGGCACCGGTGTGTCCCGGCGCGGTGAAGATCCCGATCCGCGTGAGCGTCGGGTCGGCGTTGCGGTCGGTCTGTCGCCACGCGTCGCGGTCGGGCGAGGACGTGACGACGACCACCAGTCCGAGCCCTTCGCCGGGGTCACGCTCGATCTCGTCGATCGCCGGGCCCGGCTCGATGCTGGCCAGGCGCTCGAGGGCGTGGGTGGCGACCTCCGGGCCGCGCAGATCGATGCCGCCACCCGTCACGAAGCGCGTCGTCAGCCCGGCGCGTTCGGCGCTGATGGCGACGCTCGCTGCAGCCGTGATCGCACGTTCGAAGACGTCGGCGGCCTCGTCGTCGACGGGAGCCGGATACGAATCGACGTCGCGGTCGAGGACCACGATGCAGCGCCGCACGCCCTGTGCTTCGTGTTGTCGGACCTTCAGGTCCTCCGAGCGCGCCGATGCTCGCCAATGGATCGACCGCGGCTCGTCACCCGGGACGTAGTCGCGCAGGCTGTGGAACTCGCCGACGCCCGTGCGCTGGGCGAGCGCCAGCAGGTGGCGACCCAACACACCGTGGCCGAGCGACGGCATCGCGACGTCGAGGGTCTGGGGCGCCACGGTGACCTCGGCCGCAGGGGCCACGACCGTGGTGTCGCCGGCGAGGCCGAGCAGGTCGCGCCGTTCGATCGTGGTGGGACCGATCGTGAGCACCCCCCGGCGTTGGGCAGGTACGCGGTACCCGGCGTCGACGTGCTGGCCGGAACCGAGGCTGGCGATCGTCAAGCGGGCCGAGCTGCTCGTGCCCACCGGCTCGACCAACGAGACCCGTGGTGTCCGAACCGAACCACGGTTCTCGATCGTGAGGTCGACGCGGCCAGCGTCGCCGACGGTCAGCATCGACGGATGGACCCACCGCACGACGTGGAGTCGCGGCCGGAACACCTGGACGACGAGGACCGCGAGCGCGACCGCGACCGCCAGGGCGGCGCCGATCACGTACAGCTCGAGAATCCCGAACACGCGACCGACGACGATCGCCGCGATCGCCGAGACGGCGATCGTCCAACCCTGGCGAGTCGGCATCGGACCGTCGGGTCAGCCCGCCACCGGAACGGGGACATCGGCGAGCAGTTCGTCGATCGCCTCGTCCGCGGACGTGCGGGCGTTGCTGCCCGAGCGGAGCAGGATGCGGTGGGACAGCACCGAGCGGGCGACGACCTTGACGTCGTCGGGCGTGCCGTAGTCGCGGCCGCGGGCGGCGGCGTGGCCACGCACGGCCGCTGCGAGCTGGAGCGTCGCCCGCGGCGACAGGCCGAGCTCGATCGCCGAGTGTCGCCGACTCGCCTCGGCGAGATCGATCAGGTACGACTTGAGCGCCGGCGCGAGGTACACCTGCTTGACGGCGTCGATCATCTGGAGCACTTCCTCGGACGACGCGACCGGCTCGAGCTTGTGCAGGGCGTCGATCGATCCCTGACCGTCGAGGATCGCCATCTCGGCCGTGCGGCCGGGGTAGCCGAGTGAGATGCGCAGCAGGAAGCGGTCGAGCTGGCTCTCGGGCAACCGGTACGTGCCCTCCTGCTCGACGGGGTTCTGGGTGGCGATCACCATGAACGGCGGAGGGAGCCGGTGCGTCGTGCCGTCGGCGCTCACCTGACGTTCCTCCATCGCCTCCAGCAGAGCGGACTGGGTCTTCGGCGAGGCGCGGTTGATCTCGTCGGCGAGCAGGATGTTCGCGAACAGCGGACCGGGGGTGAAGCGGAACTGCTCGGTCGACCGCTCGTACACGCTCACACCGACCAGGTCGGCCGGCAGCAGGTCGGGGGTGAACTGCACGCGCTTCCACGTGCAGTCGATCGAGCTGGCGAGGGCCTTGGCCAGGCTCGTCTTGCCGACGCCGGGCACGTCCTCGATCAGGAGGTGCCCCTCACCGAGGAGGGCGATCAGCGCGAACTCGATCGCTTCCCGCTTCCCGTGGACCACGGTGGAGATGTTGTCGACGACCGCCTCGAACAGATCGGCGAACGTTCGAGCAGGGACAATCGAGTCGCTCACGAGGCGTCAGGCTAGACGCTCACCGGACCAGGTGTCGTTCGGCCGGTCGGGGCTACGGTTGCCCGCCGTGACCGAAACGGACGACATCGAGCGGCCTGGCTACCTGGCGATCGATCTCGGTCCGACGCGTCTCACCGCCGGCGTCGTCGACGGCGACGGTGAGGTCGTGCTCCGTGATCGGGTCGCCACCCCGCCGCGCAATGTCTGGCCCGCGCTGACCCAACTCGTCCGACGCGTGCTCGCAGCGAAGCCGTCCGGCGTCGTGCCGGTCGCCGTCGGACTCACCTGCCCCGGCCCGATCGACCGAGGCACCGGTTCGATGAAGCCGGTCGGTAAACCGATGTGGCACGACTTCCCGCTCCGCCGTGAGGTTGCCGCCATCACCCAGCTCCCGGTGTACATCGACACGGCCGGGCGCGGCCTCGCCCGAGCAGAGCTGTGGCGCGGCGAGTACGCCGGCGTCGACCGTGGCGACCAGAACTTCGCCACCTTGTCGATCGGCGACCAGGTCGACGGCGCGTTGGTGAGCGGCGGTGTGGTGTTGGACGGACTCACCGGCAATCTCGGCCAGTTCGGTCACCTGATCGTCGAGCCCGATGGCGCCGAGTGCGTGTGCGGCGCTGCCGGGTGCCTCGCGGCGTACGCCGGCGTGAGCGCCATCGAGGCAGCGACCGGCCGCGAACTGCGTCGCACGCCCGAAGCTCGCATCAACAACGTCGGCGTGATGATCGCTCGCGCCTGCGCCTCCATGGCTGCGATGTTCGACCCGTCCCAGATCGTAATCGGCGGGGTCGTGCCCGAGGTGCTCGGGGCGCCCCTGTTCGACGCCCTCGCCAAGGAGTTCGAGGTGCGCAGTTGCCTCCCGCACTTGTCGGCGGTGCGGGTGCGAGGTGTGAGCTCACGTCAGTTGGGCCCGTTGGTCGGCGCCGCCGCCGTCGCCCTCGCCCAACATCGCGTCGACGACGTCCCGGCGGATTGACGCACGACCCCGACGCCGGACTGAACCTGTGCGGTGACCCGGGAGTAACTTGGTCGGCATGCAGCCGACCTATTCCGCAGACGCCGAGGCCTACCGCCAGAAGGTCCAGGCCTTTCTGGCCGAGAAGCTGCCGTCCGACTGGGCCGGCATGGGCACCCTGGAGGGCGAAGCGCTCAGCGAGTTCGTCGACGGGTGGCGCAACACGTTGTACGAGGCCAACTACCTGGCACCGGGCTGGCCGCAGGAGTACGGCGGTGCCGGTCTCACTGCGCTCGAGCAGGTGATCCTCGCCGAGGAGTTCGCCAAGGCAGGCGTACCGACGGGCGGTCCCAACGATGCGTTCGGCATCCAGATGCTCGGCAACACCTTGCTGATGATGGGCACCGAGGAGCAGAAGCAGCACTACCTGCCGCGCATCCTCTCCGGTGAGGACACGTGGTGCCAGGGCTACTCCGAGCCGAACGCCGGCTCCGACCTCGCCAACGTCGGCCTGCGGGCGGTGCTCGACGGCGACCAGTGGGTCCTCAACGGGCAGAAGATCTGGACCTCGGCCGGACATCTCGCCGATCACATCTTCACCGTCGCCCGGACCGACCCCGATGCGCCGAAGCACAAGGGCATCTCGTTCATGCTCGTCGACATGCGTCAGCCCGGCATCGAGGTTCGTCCGATCAAGATGATCTCCGGCGAGAGCGAATTCAACGAGGTGTTCTACACCGACGCCGTGACCCCGAAAGATCATGTCGTCGGCGCCGTGAACGACGGCTGGCGCGTCTGCATGGCCCTGCTCGGCTACGAGCGGGGCGAGGCTGCTGCCACCCAGCCGATCCGCTTCCAGGCCGAGATCGACCGACTCTTCCTGCTCGCGAAGGAGCGCGGGGTCGCCGACGACCCGGTGATCCGGCAGAAGCTCGCGTGGGCGTACTCCAAGGTGCAGATCATGCGCTACAACGGCATGCGGGTCCTGACCCAGTTCCTGCAGGGGCATCATCCCGGACCCGACGCCGCGATCGGCAAGCTGTTCTGGAGCGAGTACCACCGGGTCGTGACCGAACTCGCGGTCGACATCTACGGCGCCGACGGCATGGTGGTCGCAGGCCGCGAGCCCTCGTCGGCGTTCGGGGCCGACGACGCAGGAGCACCCAACTCGACCGCGTCGTGGATCAACACGTTCCTCAACGCACGTGCGGGCACCATCTACGCCGGTTCGTCACAGATCCAGCGCAACATCATCGGCGAGATGGTCCTCGGGCTGCCGAAGGAGCCACGGCCCCAGTGACGTTCTCGACGGTCTGGGCGGTCGCCCGTCGGCCGGACCTCTGGCCGACCGCGGCGCGCCAGGCGCGCCGGACGGCACCGCCGGGCTGGTGGAAGCATCGGCCGTTCCTGCCGATGCCGTCCGGTGACTACCTCCGGTTCCGACTGACCACCCAATACGGCGATCCCGCCGCCGCACCCGACCCGGCCGACACGATCTCGTACCTCGAGTGGTGTCGGGCCTGGGATCGTGGCGCCTGACACGACGCGCTGACACGAATCCTGACACGCCTGCTCGCGCTCCGTGCGCGAATCGAGCTGAGGTAGCGACGGTGCGAGGTTTTCCCGCAATTTCTCCTCAAGGCGCTCGGGCAACGGGACGAAAGACCCGGCATGTTCGCATCACGACGGTTCCTCGCCGCCAGCGTCGCCTTCCTCATCGCTTCGACCTTCGCCATCGCCGACACGGCGTCGGCTGCCGACGACAGCTATGTCGTGCGCCCGGGCGACTCGATCTACGGCATCGCCTACGACCAGGGGGTGCCGGTGTCACAGCTGATGTCGGCCAACGGCCTCGAGATCTCGAGCGTGATCCTGCCGGGCCAGCGTCTCACCATCCCGGGTGGAACGACCTCCGGCGGTGCAACGTCCGACTCGGGCGGCTCGACCCCGTCGAGCAGCCCGTCGAGCAGCCCATCGAGCACGTACACGATCGTCGCGGGTGACTCGTTGTCGGGCATCGCCGGCCGCCACGGCGTCTCGCTCACTGCGCTGCTGCGTGCGAACGACCTCCAGATCTCGAGCCTGATCCTGCCCGGTCGACGCCTCACCATCCCCGGCGGCGGCGCGCCGACCGGCAGCGCCGCCGACAGCCCGAACTCGGCTCCAGCTGCCGCGCCGACCGCGACGGCCGGTACCGCCACGTACCAGATCCGATCCGGTGACTCCCTGTCGGGCATCGCGTCGAAGCACGGTGTCCGACTGGGCGACCTGCTGCGTGTCAACGGCCTGCAGATCAGCAGTGTCATCCATCCCGGCCGCCTCCTGAAGCTCCCCGCCGGCGCGACCGTCCCGGCGACCACCACGACGCCGACCCCGGCGCCGGCTGCCCCGTCGGCACCGACCTCGTCGAAGACGCACACGGTCGTGGCCGGGAATTCGTTGTCGGGCATCGCCGCGACCTACGGCGTCACGCTCGGGAAGTTGCTCGAGGTCAACGGGATGCGTGTCGACTCGCTGATCCTGCCGGGTCAAACCCTGAAGTTGCCGGCCGGGGCGGCTACCCGGCCGTCGACGCCGGCTCCCGCACCGACGTCCACGACGCCGGTGTCGAACGCGACCCGGTCCCGCATCGACACCGTGGTCTCGTATGCGATGGACCAGGTCGGCAAGGACTACGCATTCTTCACGAAGGGACCGAACTCGTTCGACTGTTCGGGCCTCACGCTCGCCGCCTATCGCCAGGCGGGCATCGACCTGACCCACTGGAGCGCCGCGCAGGCGAACCAGGGGACGCGCGTCGATCTCGACACCGACGGCATCCGCGCCGGCGACCTCGTCTTCCAGCAGCGCAACGGTTCGCTCGTCATCAACCACGTCGGCATTGCGATCGACGGGCAGCGTTGGGTCCACGCCGTGGGTCCGGGCAAGGGCGTCCGCATCGGCAACCTGCCCGATGCCGGTTCGATCACGACCGTGCGCCGCTACATCGACGGCTGACGGAAACGGTCCGGGCGTTCCCCGGTCCGGCTCGGCACGACACCGCCGTAGCGTGGCCGCCATGGTCGCGATCGACGCTCGACGAGACAATGTGGCGACACTGCACGGCGACGATCCGTTCGCCGACGGCCCGGTCGTCGAGCCCGTCGTGCGGATCTGTACGCCGACGGCGCCGGCGATCGTACTCGGGTCTCGTCAGACACCCGAGCTGCTCGACCTCGTTCGGGTCGCGGCTCGCGGTCTCGACGTGGTCCGTCGTCGATCGGGTGGGGGAGCGGTGCTGCTCCGGCCCGGTGACGTCGTCTGGATCGACCTGGTCCTGCCCCACGGCCTCGCTCCCGACGACGTTCGCGGGTCGATGATCTGGGCGGGAACATGTTGGCAGGCCGCGCTGGTCGAGCTGGGCGCTGTCGCCGACGACGTGCGGGTGCACGATGGCGGTATGGAGTGCACGCCGTGGTCCGACCTGGTGTGTTTCGCCGGACTCGGCCCTGGTGAGATCACCACCGCGGGGCGAAAGCTCGTCGGGCTGAGTCAGCGGCGGACACGACACGGTCTTCGGATCCAGGGTCAGGTGCACTACCGCTCACTGCTCGACGAGATGCCGCCGCTGTTCGCGGCGGCCGTGCCCTCGGTGCCGATCGGGTCGACGGCGACCCTCGCCGAGGTCGGCCTCGGGGACCGGACCTCGCACGATCTCGCGGCCGCGCTCGCCGCTGCGGTCGCGCAACGAACCACACCGATGTAATTCGCGCGCTCCGCGCGAACAGCCGTTCGACTGACGAGGTCAGATCTGCCCAGCTCAGCGAATGAAATCGTCCCGGTTCGGGGAGAAAAGGGGTGAATTGGGGGTGAGTGGTTGACTTCGGTGAACACTGAGGGTCATACTTCGGGCCACGGAGGCGTCTCCCGCCGCCATCCGGAAGCAGGCAGTTCGTGCGGGACCGAACCCGAAAGGTGTGGAACGAGCGTGTTCGTCGGTGAATTCGACCGCAGCGTTGACGGCGCTGGTCGCGTCGCGCTCCCGGCCGAGTTCCGCGACCGCCTGGGCACGAGCTGCTATCTGACGGCACATCCCAAGGGGTACGTGTCGGTCAGCACCGTCGCCGACTTCGATCGCAAGGCCGCCGAACTGCTCGAGAAGTACAGCCGTGGTGAGGTGACCGAGGCCGCCGTCCGCAAGATGGGTCGCGACTCGAACCTCGTGTCGGTCGACAAGCAGGGGCGCATCACCCTCGACGAGCCGAACCGACTCCACGCGGGGATCGAGACCGGAGGACACGCGAAGCTCGTGGGAGCGCTCGACCGGCTCGAGATCTGGCGGCCTTCCCGCTACGACACGATCAGCGACGAAGACGACGTCACCGAACCCAACCGCGTCTGGAACGACACGTGAGCGACGGCACCCGAGCCTTCGACCACGATCCGGTCATGCGGGACGAGATCGTGGCAACCTTTCGCGACGTCCCGGCAGGGGTGATCGTCGATGCCACCCTCGGCGGGGGCGGGCACAGCGAGGCGCTCCTCGAGTCGCGGACCGACCTGCGCATCCTCGGCCTCGACCGCGACCCAGCGGCGCTCGATGCCGCGTCGGCCCGACTCGAGCGGTTCGGCGAGCGTCTGATCACGCACCGATGCCGCTTCGACGAACTCGACGCGGCGCTGGCCGACCACGAACTCACCGAACTGTCGGGAGCACTGTTCGACCTCGGGGTCTCCTCGCCACAGCTCGACCGCCCGGAGCGCGGGTTCTCGTACCGCCACGACGGCCCGCTCGACATGCGGATGGACTCCGACGCGCCCTGGTCGGCCGACGATGTGGTCAACGGGTACGACGAGCGTCGGCTCGCCGACGTCATCCGCCGGTACGGCGACGAACGCTTCGCCAGGCGCATCGCCGCCGCGATCGTGGGGGCGCGTCCGATCGAGAGCACGACCCGACTGGCCGAAGTCGTCACGGCGGCGATCCCGGCCCCGGCGCGACGCACCGGCGGACACCCGGCGAAGCGGACCTTCCAGGCGATCCGGATCGAGGTCAACGGCGAACTCGACGCGTTGCCCGACGCGATCGACTCGGCGATCGAGGCCCTCGTCGTCGGTGGCCGGATCGCCGTGTTGGCGTACCACTCGGGCGAGGACAAGATCGTCAAGGACCGGATCCGGGAGGCCGAGACCGGCGGCTGCGAGTGCCCGAGCGATCTGCCGTGCGTGTGCGGAGCGGTCCAGACCGTCCGGATCGTGCGGGCGCCCAAGCGGCCGTCGGCCGACGAGCAACAGCGCAATCGGCGGGCGAGTTCGGCCCGCTTCCGCGTCGCCGAGAAGATCGCCGCCGACCCCGGCGCCGACCAGACCGACATCATCGAGAGCACGGAGATCGACTGATGGCATCCCCGCTTCGTGCACTCACGTCGATCCGGTCGCCGCAGACCGCTCCGGCGGGCGACGCGTCACGTGATCGGCGCCCCGACCTCCGGGTCGTCCCCGGCCGACGGCGGTTCGCCTGGTTCGCCATGTTCCTGATGGTGATGGTCACGGGCTTGCTGCTGGGTGCGACCTACCTGCACACACGCATCGCCGAACGTCAGCTCGAGATCGACCGGCTCGATGCCGCGATGCAGACCGCACAGGAGGAGTTCGACGTGCTCCGTGCGGAACGGGCGGTGTTGCGATCGCCGACCCGCCTTGCGAACGAGGCGGCGGCGCTCGGCATGCACCCCGGCGAGGAGAGCGAGTTCGTCGCGATCGATCCGATGCTGCTGGCGGTCACGATCGCTCGGACCGGACAACTCCCGACCACCGATCAGCTCGCGCCCGGCTCCTACGCCCGACTCGAACCACTCGACCAGTTCCGGCTGGTCAAGAACGTCTCCCAGGAGACGCCGTGAGCCGCCGCACGCCACCGCCCCGCCCGACTCGTCGCGCGGCGCCACGGGTGCAGCCTGCGGCTCGCCGCGTTCGCGACGACGGCCGGAACGCCGGCGCGGCACCCTCCGATCGCCGACCCACCGGTCGCCGTGACGACGGACGCCGCCCCGACACCCGTCGCTCGTCCGGACGCACCCACGCTGAGCCCGCACCGGGTCGCAGGCCGCCGACGTCGCGCCAGGCTCCATCGTCGGGTCGCAGGTCGTCGGCGGCGCGCCAGGGCCCATCGTCGGGTCGCAGGGCGCCGGCGTCGCGCCAGGGCCCATCGTCGGGTCGCAGGTCACCGGCGTCGCGTCAGGCTCCACCGCCTCGGCGCAAGCGCCAGGTTCGTTTCAACGAACCGTCGTCGTCGCCGTCGCGTCTGCACCGGGCGCTCGCACCACAACCGCGCAAGAAGCGCCGTCGTCCGGTCGTCGCCGAACGACCGGCGCCTCGCCGTCGTCCGGACCGGTTCGGTCTCGGCAGCAGCGGTATGCGCCTCCGGCTCCTGCTGCTCGTGTTGGTGATCATCCTCGGCTACGTGCTGTTCCGGGTGGGCCGCATCCAGAGCTCGGACGGCGAGCAGTACCGTGAGGCCGCCGCCAGCATGTGGCAGCGCACCCGCGAACTCCCGGCCGACCGCGGGACGATCTTCGATCGCGACGGCGAGGAGCTCGCCTTGTCGATCCCGGGGTACGCGATCAGCGTCAACCCGAAGCTGGTGACGAACGCCGAGGCGACGTCACGGATGCTGCAGGGTGCGCTCGGACTCGACGAGGGCCAGACACGAGATCTGTACGACGACCTCGTCGCACAGGACAAGGGCTTCGTGTACGTCGAGCGACAGGTCGACCGCCAGACCGGCGAGGCGATCGCCGAACTCGGCATCAACGGCATCAACGTCGACCCGGAACCGATCCGGGTGCTGCCCGGGGGAACGACCGGCTGGAGCGTGATCGGACGCACCAACATCGACGGCGAAGGCATCGCCGGACTCGAGGATCAGTACGAGGAACTCCTCACCGGGCAACCGGGTGAACTGCGCAAGGAGGTCGCGCCGGGCGGCCGTTCGGTCGCCGGTTCGGAGGAGATCATCGCCGAACCGGTGCCCGGCAACGACCTGATCCTCACGATCGATCGCTCGATCCAGTTCCAGGCGGAGGAACAGCTGCGCCAACGCGTCGAGGAGGTGTCGGCAAAGTCCGGCACGATCGTGATCATGGACACCGACACCGGAGACCTGCTCGCGATGGCGTCGGTCGATCGCAACGACGACGGCGTCGTCCAGGTGACGTCCGGCAACTTCACCGCCGTCAACGCCTACGAGCCGGGCTCGGTCGCGAAGGTCATCACCATCGCCGCCGGTCTGAACGAAGGCTCGGTGACGCCGCAGTCGACGTTCGTCGTCCCGTGGCGACGTCAGTACGCCGACGACCTGTTGTCCGACTCGCATCAGCATCCCGACGAACTGATGACCGTGGAGCAGATCCTGGTCGAGTCGTCGAACATCGGCACGATCGACGTGCAGGAGTCGCTCGGTCGAGGAGACTGGGACGCCGCACGCGAAACCCACTGGAACTACATGCGGGCATTCGGCCTCGGTGAGAAGACCGCACTCGACTTCCCCGGCGAATCGGCCGGCATCTTGAAGCACTGGACCGACCTCTGGGGGTCGGAGCGTGTCACCGTCGCCTACGGGCAGGGGCTCGCCAGCACGTCGATCCAGCTCGCCACCGCCGTCAACGTGATCGCCAACGACGGCACCTATGTCGCCCCGCGCCTCGTCGACGGCATCGTCGGACCCGACGGCACGGTGACCGAGAACGAGCCGTCGGTGACCCACGAGGTGCTCTCGACCGAGACGGCGGAGGACATGCAACGCATGATGCGCCAGGTCGTGTGCCGGGGTACCGGGACCCGAGCGCAGCTCGAGTTCGAGAGCTTCAGTGTTGCCGGCAAGACCGGCACCGGACTGAAGGCGCAGCCCAACGGCACGTACTTGAACGAGAACGGCGAACGGGTCTACTACGCCAGCTTCGTCGGCTTCTTCCCGGCCGAAGACCCTCAGATCACGATCCTCATCTCGATCGACGAACCGCCGGCAGGCGACATCAACCGTTTCGGCGGCACCGCCGCCGCACCGGTGTTCGCGCGGCTCGCGCCGACGATCGTCCACGAGCAGGGCATGCAGCCGCCCCCGGCCGACGAGATCATGGCGTGTTCGTGACCGTGATGGCACGCGTCGAACGAGATCTGATCGCTGCGATTCCGGCAGGCGCCGTCGTCGACGTGATCGGCGACGTCGCCGCGGCGGCACCGATCGACCTGACCCACGACTCTCGCGACGTCGGACCTGGCTGGGCGTTCGCGTGCGTGCCCGGCGACACCCACGACGGCCACGACTTCGCCGCTGGCGCGGTGGAGTCCGGGGCGAGCCTGCTCGTCGTCGAACGCCGCCTCCCGCTGGACGTCCCGCAGCTCGTCGTCACCGACGTGCGTCGGACGATGGGGCCGCTCGCCGCCCGTGTGCACGGCGACCCGGCGACGAAGCTCCGGATCGTCGGCATCACCGGCACGAACGGCAAGACCACGACGACCCACCTGGTCGGCTCGATCATGCGGGCTGCCGGATGGGACGAGCGCGAACTGGGCACGTTGTCCGGCGTCCGCACCACGCCCGAGGCACCCGATCTGCAACGCCGGCTCGCCGGGTTCGTGCGCGACGGCGTCGACGCCGTCGCGATGGAGGTGTCGTCGCACGCGCTCGCGCTCCACCGGGTGAACGGGGTGCGTTTCGACGTGGCAGCGTTCACGAACCTCGGTCGCGACCATCTCGACCTCCACCAGTCGATGGAGGCATACTTCCGCGCCAAGGCGTCGCTGTTCACGACCGAACTCGCCGCTGCCGGCGTGACCAACCTCGACGATCCCTACGGTCGGCTGCTCCTCGACGCAGCGGACATCGACATGGACGGTTACCGGGTCGACGACGCCGTCGATCTCGACGTGACGGTCGGTCGCCACGAGTTCCGCTGGCGCGGCACCGACGTGACCGTGCCGCTCGGCGGCCGCTTCAACGCCTACAACTCGCTCTGTGCGCTGACGATCGCCGCGCGTCTCGGCATCGAACCGGCCGTGGCGGCTCGGGGGCTGGCCGAGATCCCACCCGTTCCGGGTCGTTTCGAGGTCGTCACCGGCTCCGAGGCACCGTTCGTCGCGATCGTCGACTACGCCCACACGCCGGACGGGCTCGTGGAGCTGCTGACCGCGGTGCGGCGCGACGCCGGAACCGGCCGTGTCATCTGTGTGTTCGGCTGTGGCGGTGACCGAGATCGCGAGAAGCGGCCGCTGATGGGGGCGGCGGCCGCCGCCAACGCCGATCTGGTCGTGGCGACCTCCGACAATCCGCGCCACGAGGATCCGCAGGCGATCATCGACGAGGCGGTCGCCGGGATCGAACCCCGATACCGTGAGCACGTCGTCGTCGAAGTCGATCGACGTGCCGGCATCGCCGCCGCGCTGCGTGCCGCCCGCCCGGGCGACGTCGTGGTGATCGCGGGGAAGGGCCACGAGACGACCCAGACGATCGGCGACACCGCCTACCCCTTCGACGATCGCGCCGTGACGCGCCAACTTCTCGCAGACATGAATCTCCCGCCCGCACCCGACACCCCCGAACAGACGGACCCGATCGATCAGACCGGTCGGACCGGCCAGCGTGACGGGGGTGCCACGTGATCGCCGTCATCATCGCCGGTGCCGTCGCGACGGCGATCTCGCTGTTCGGCACCCGCTTCCTCATCATCTACTTCCGCCGTCGTGGCCAGGGCCAGCCGATCCTCGGCGACGCGATCGACCACGGACCCGACTGGCACAAACCCAAGGAGGGCACTCCCACCATGGGTGGGCTGGCGATCGTGATCGCCGCACTGATCGGCTGGATCGTCGCGCACGTCCGCGACCTCGCCTTCTCGGATCAGGCGATGATCGTGTGGGTCGGCATCATCGCGATGGGGGCGATGGGCTTCCTGGACGACTTCATCAAGGTACGCAAGCGCCACAACCGGGGCATCTTCTGGAAGCAGAAGAACTACATCACGATGCTCATGAGCTTCGGGATCGCGTGGGCGCTCATCGGCGCGACAGGAATCTCGGAGACGATCTCGCTCGCTCGCGCCGAGGACGGCATCGACGTGCCCGGGTTCGTCTGGGTGCTCTGGGCCGGCGTCATCATCTGGGCCACCACGAACGCCGTCAACGTGACGGACGGACTCGACGGCCTCGCCGGTGGTTCCGCCCTGATGGGGTTCGGCGCCTTCATGATCATCGGGTACTGGGCATTCCGCAATCCCGACACCTATTCATCGGTGGTCAACCCGCTCGACATGGGTGTCATGGCCGCAGCGTTCGCCGGCGGTTGCCTCGGATTCCTGTGGTGGAACGCTGCTCCGGCGCGGATCTTCATGGGTGACGTGGGGGCGTTGGCGATCGGCGCCGCACTCGCACTGATGGCCCTCACGCTGAACACCCACCTGCTCCTGGTGTTCATCTGCGGCATCAACGTGATCGAGGCCGGGTCGGTCGCCGTTCAGATGGGTGTGTTCAAGGCCTCCGGCCGGACGAAGCGCCTCTTCCGCATGACGCCGATCCACCACCACTTCGAGATCGGTGGTTGGCCGGAAACGACGGTCATCATCCGCTTCTGGCTGATCTCGGCGATCAGCGTCGCCATGGCGCTCGCGATCTTCATCGCCGACTACACCCGGGTGGTGGGCTGACGTGCGCGCCCTCGTGCACGGCCTCGCCATCACGGGGGCATCGACCGTCCGAGCGCTCCAGCGTCACGGTCATGGCGTCGTCGTCACCGACGACACGATCGACGACGCGAAGCGGGCACTGGCCGACGGCCTCGGCGTCGAACTGACGCCGCCACCCGACGACGACCGGCTCGCCGACTGGATCGCCGGCTTCGAGCTGGTCTCGCCCGCGCCGGGAGTTCCCGAGCGGCACCGCCTGGTCGTGGCCGCCCTCGCCGCCGGTGTGCCGATCGAGAGCGAGATCGAGATCGCGTATCGCTGGGAACAGCTGCGTCCGTCGGGACCGCGCCCGATCCTCGCCGTGACGGGGACCGACGGGAAGACCTCGACGACCGAACTGACGGTGGCGATCCTGCGCGCCGGCGGACTGCACACCGCTGCGCTCGGCAACACCGACGTGCCGCTCCTCGACGCGATCGACGACGACGCCTACGACGCGTTCGTCGTCGAGTGCACCAGCTTTCGGCTCGCCTTCACCCGTGAGTTCCGCGCCGATGCGGCCGTCTGGCTCAATCTGGCACCCGATCATCTCAACTGGCACACGGCGATGGACACCTACGAGGCGGCCAAGGCCAGGATCTTCGCTCAACAGCGGCCCGACGATGTCGCGATCGGATTCGTCGAGGATCCCGTGGTGATGACGCACCTGGCGGCGGCGCCGTCGCGACGACGGACCTTCGGAACGACCGGTGCCGACTACCGGGTCGAGGGGGAATGGCTCGTCGGGCCGGACGGTCCGATCGTCGAGACGACGGTCATGCGACGCAGCCTGCCCCACGACCGGACCAACGCCCTCGCCGCCAGCGCCCTCGTCCTCGAGTCCGGGCTGGCCGGCAACGCCGACATCGCGGCCGCATTGGCCGATTTCTGCGCCCCGGAGCACCGACTCGAGCCGATCGTCGAGGCCGGCGGCGTGACCTGGTACAACGACTCGAAGGCGACGACACCGCACGCCGCGGCGACCGCCATCCGCGCCTTCGACTCGCTGGTGCTGATCGCAGGCGGCTCACGGAAGGGCGTGTCGCTCGCACCGATGGCAGCCGAGCCGCGACGTCTCCGTGCCGTCGTGGCGATCGGGGAGGCGACGTCCGACGTCCACGACGCATTCGACGGTTCGGTGGACGTGGTCGATGCCGCGTCGATGCCGGAGGCGGTCGCGACCGCCCACCACCTCGCTCGACCTGGCGACGCAGTCGTGCTCTCGCCGGGGTGCGCCAGCTTCGACTGGTATCGCGACTACACCGAGCGCGGCACCGTCTTCAAACAACTCGTCCACGACCACCTCGCCGCCCACGCGGCACGATCCCAGGACACGACCCGATGAGGACAGGACTCGACGATGGACACGATGATGGACACGATTCGATGATGGAGCACCTCGCATGACGATCGCGATCAAGCCCGACACCGCCGACGTCCGCGCTCGGCGTCAGGCAGCACTCGAACGGATCAACGGCGGCCCGAGCCGCCAGAAGCGATCGGGCGCGCCGAAGCGTGCCAAACCGTCGCGGCGGGTCGTGACGACCTCGAGGACCGTCGAGCGCGAGGTCCTCGGCCCCACCCCGGGCATCTACTACTGGATCGGTCTCACCGTCGCCGCGTTCGT
The DNA here is from genome assembly GCA_002698945.1 of Acidimicrobiaceae bacterium. Classification (GTDB taxonomy): domain Bacteria; phylum Actinomycetota; class Acidimicrobiia; order Acidimicrobiales; family Ilumatobacteraceae; genus Ilumatobacter. Next base: position 9,609 of record NZZV01000133.1, on the reverse strand, counting down.
CATGCTCGGCCTCGTCATGGTGCTGTCGGCCACCTCGGCACGTGAGGTCGCCAGCTCCGAGACGCCGTACGACACGTTCGCGCGGCAGTCGATGTGGGCCGCGATCGGGCTCGTCGGACTCGTCGTCGCGCTGAAGGTGCCGTACCACCGGTGGCGGGCACTCGTCATCCCCCTCGCCGTGTTGGCAGCAGGACTGATGATGCTCCCGTTCGTCCCTGGCGTCGGGGTCACCGTCAACGATGCGAACTCGTGGGTCCGCTTCGGCTCGTTCGGCTTCCAGCCGTCCGAGTTCCTGAAGCTCGCCGCGATCGCCTTCCTCGCCGACCACTTCACCCGGCACGAGCACGACCTCCACCTCCCTCGGCACGGGCTCGTCCCCCTCGGACTGGTCACCTTCGGCTGTGCGGGTGTGAGCTTCATGCAGGGCGACCTCGGGGCGGCGATCGTGTTGACCGCCGTCTCACTGTGTGTCGCGCTGATCGCAGGGGTGCCGTTCCGACACGTGGGTGCGATCACGATGGTCGGGGCCACGGGCGCCCTCGTCGCCGTGATGTCGAGCCCGTGGCGGTTCAACCGACTGACCGCGTTTCGTGACATCGAGGGGAACAAGGAGCACCTCGCCTTCCAGTCGTGGCAGGGCCTGCTCAGCATCGCGAACGGCGGCTGGACGGGTTCGGGCATCGGCGGGAGTCGGTCGAAGCTCGGCTACCTCCCGTACGCACACTCGGACTTCATCTTCGCCGTGATCGCGGACGAGCTCGGCTTCATCGGGTCGGTCGCCGTCATCGGCGGCTTCGGATTGATCGTCTGGTTCGGCGTCCAGGCCGCGCTGGCGGCGCCCGATCGGTTCGGCATGCTGCTCGCCGGTGGCATCGCCTGCTGGCTCGGTGTGCAGGCGATCGTCAATGTCGGCGGTGTCGCCGGGGTCATCCCGGTGACCGGGCTGACGCTCCCGTTCTTCTCGGCCGGCGGCACGTCGCTGTGCGTGTCGATGGTCGCCGCCGGGCTGTTGCTCAACGTCGCTCGTCGTGCCATCACCGCGCCGCGCAATCGACGGACCGCGCGGTCCGGCGCCGCTCGCCCGACCGCGACCCGCTCCCGTAGTGTGACGCGTCCCGCAGCTCGTGTCTGAGTCGCCGTACGCCGTCGTCACCGGGGGAGGGACGTCAGGACACGTACTGCCGGCCTTGGCCGTCGCGGAGGGGCTCGTCGCCCGCGGTCACGACCCCGCCACGATCCAGTACGCCGGATGTCGGCGGGGCATCGAGACCCGACTCCTGCCGGAGACGCCGTTCCCGCACCACTTCTACGACGTGGACGGTTTCCAACGCAGTCTCTCCAAGCGCAACCTGTCGTTCGTCCCCAAGATGTGGCGGGCACGTCGCGAGGCGATCGCACGATTGCGTGTCGATCGACCGAAGGTCGTCGTCAGCGTGGGCGGGTACGCGTCGATGCCGAGCGTGCTCGCCGCCCGCAAGCTCGACATCCCGGTCGTGGTCGTCAGCTACGACCTCAAGCCCGGGCGCGCCAGCCAGGTCGCCGCCCGACGAGCCGCTGCGTGTGCCGTCGCCTTCCCCGACTCGCCGCTCCCGCGGGCGACGGTCACCGGCGCCCCGGTTCGCCAGGCGATCCTCGACGTCGATCGCATCGCCGACCGAGTGTCGGCGCGTGCCGAACTCGGACTGCCCGACGATCGGTTCGTGGTCGCGGTCATGGGCGGATCGCAGGGGTCCGGCGTGCTGAACGACGCCGTGTGGAGCTGGCTCGAACGCGTCGGCGACGACGAGACCCTGGCCGTTCGCCACGCCGTCGGCGAACGGTTCGTCGATCGTGCCCCCGCCCCGCGCGACGGCAGCGAGGGCGCCCTCTACCAACCCGTCGGCTACGAGGGACGCATGCCGCTCGTGTACGCCGCAGCCGACGTGCTCGTCGGTCGCGGTGGCGCCAGCACGGTGCACGAAGTCGCCGTGACCGGGATCCCCGCGGTGCTGGTGCCCTGGGCGGCGTCGGCCGACGACCACCAGACCCTCAACGTGGCCTGGTTGGCCGACGACGGCGCGGCGGTGATGCTGCCCGAGTCGGACGTCGGACGCCTCGGTGAGGTGCTCGACGACCTGCGCACCGACGACGAACGCCGCGACCACCTCGGCCGTCGGGCGGCAGAGATCGGTCGCGTCCACCGGAGCGGTGCGCTGGCTCGTCTCGTGGAGTCGGTGGCCGACGGCGCGGCCTGATCGTGCCGGATGCCCCGTACGCGGCGCTGGATACCAATAGCCTGACGCCCGTGGTGAACCCCGTCGCCCCGCCCACCCAGCCCGCCCCACCGCTCGACTTGTCGTCGCCGCGCCGGTTGCACGTCATCGGCGCTGCCGGTCCGGGCATGTCGGCGATCGCGCTCGCGTTGGCGCAGATGGGCCACAACGTCTCGGGCGTCGACCTCCGCGAACGCCAGGTCCTCGACCGGCTTCGGGCCGCCGGCGTCATCGTCAACATCGGGCACGACCGCAACCACGTCGTCGGGTGCGACGCGGTCACTGCCTCGTCGGCGATTCCCGACACACTCAACGAGCTCGACGAGGCCCGCAAGCTCGGCATCCCGACCCTCAGCCGGGCCGGCATGTTGGCGTCGATCTGCGCCCAGGCGAAGTCGATCGCCGTCGCCGGCACCCACGGCAAGACCACCTCGTCGTCGATGCTGATGCTGATCCTCGCCGAGGCGGGGCTGCGACCGAGCTTCGTGATCGGTGGCGACGTCAACGACATGGGCACCGGCGCCCAGTGGACGGGCGGCGAATGGTTCGTCGTCGAAGCCGACGAGAGCGACGGCACCCACCTGGAGCTGCCACTCCACGGCACGATCATCACCAACATCGACGTCGACCACCTCGATCTCTACGGCACGATCGACGGCGTCGAGGCCGCGTTCGACCGCTACCTCGGCCAGATCCCCGGTCCCAAGGTGGTGTCGGCGGACGACGAGCGCAGTCGCCGCGTGGCGCAGCGTCACGGCGCCGTCACGTTCGGATTGGGCGAGCACGCGGATGTTCGTGCCGTCGATCTCGTCGCGCACCACGGGGCGTTCCGGTTCCGGATCGAGCGCGACGGTCGCGAACTCGCCGCGATCGACCTGCCGTTGCGCGGCGAACACAACGTCGCCAACGCGACGGGCGCGTTCACGATGGCGATCGAGCTCGGCGTCGATCCCGACGTCGCTGCCCGCGCGCTCGCCAAGTTCGGTGGGGTGGCACGACGGTTCGACGTCCGCGGCGTCGACGGCGGGGCCACCTTCGTCGACGACTACGCCCACATCCCGACGGAGATCGACGCCGCGCTGCGCGCCGCGCGCGACAGCGGCGACGACTGGCAGCGGATCGTCGCCGTCTTCCAGCCGAACCGCTACCACCGGATGGCGATGATGTGGCGCGACTATGCGCACTGCTTCGAGGTCGCCGACGTCGTCGTGCTCACCGACATCTACGCCTCGGGCACCACCCCGATCCCGGGCGTCACCGGCAAGCTCGTCGTCAACGCCGTCCTCGACGAGCACCCGGACACGCGCGTCGTGTGGCTCCCGCGTCGCGACGAACTCGTCGACTACCTCGCGCGCAATGTCCGTGCCGGCGACGTGTGCATCTCGATGGGATGCGGCGACATCGCGTCACTGCCGGACGAGGTGCTCGCGGCTCGCCGAGGCGACGCATGACCGACCCGGCCGCGCTCGCGGACGTCGGTCGTGGTCTCCGTGAGCGGTTGGGTGATGCCGTCGAAGCAGATCGGCCGCTCGGACCGCTGACCACGTATCGCGTCGGCGGGTCTGCTGCGTGGTTCGTTCGCGCTCGGTCGGTCGACGACCTCCTCGCCGTCGCCGAGGTGCGCGTCGGAACCGGCGTGCGCGTCCTGACGATCGGGCGGGGCTCGAACATGCTCGTCGCCGACAGCGGCTTCGACGGGGTGGCGGTGTCGATCGCCGACTGCGCGGCCGACGTCGTGCTCCCTGACGACATGTCGGTCGCACATCGCGGCGACGGCGATCCGGTCGAGGTCCTCGCCGGTGGGGGAGCGGCACTGCCGGTCGTCGCTCGGCGTACCGCCGCTGCGGGCGTCCGTGGGTTCGAGTGGGCGGTCGGCGTGCCCGGTTCGATCGGCGGCGCCGTGCGGATGAACGCCGGCGGTCACGGTTCCGACATGGCGGCGTGCGTGGTCGACGTCGGCGTGGTCGACCTCGACCGCCCCGAGTGCGGCGTGTTCCGCACCGCGGTGGACGACCTCGGGCTTCGCTTTCGTGCCTCGGCACTGCCGCCCTCACAGATCGTCCTCGACGCGCGGCTCGATCTGCGTGCCGGTGACCGGGCCCTCGCCGAGGCCGAGATCTCCGAGATCGTCCGCTGGCGGCGTGAACACCAGCCCGGCGGTCAGAACTGCGGTTCGGTGTTCGTCAATCCGGTCCCCGGTGAGGTCACCTCGGGTGGTCTCGTCGACGGGCTCGGCCTGCGCGGATTCCGGATCGGCAGCGCCTGGGTGTCCGACAAGCACGCGAACTTCATCCAGGCCGACGAGGGCGGGTCGGCCGACGACGTCCGCGCCGTGATGGAGACCGTGCGCGAACGGGTCGCCGAGCACACCGGGTACCGCCTGCGCAGCGAGGTCCGACTCGTCGGGTTCGACGACACCGACCCGATGTCGTTCGAGGAGGTCCTCTCGTGAGCGACCTCCCCGGTCACGATCACGACCCGGATCCAGCCGCGCTCGACGAGCTTCGACGCGCCTTCGGCGACGAGGCGACGCGCCCGACCGAGCCGACCCCGATCGTCGATCGCGACACGCCGTCGGACAGCACGGCGAAGGCCGAGTCGGAGCGGGATCCGGACACCGTGCCGGACCCCCGACCGGACGCCGAACCCGTCGGCTCCTCCGAACTCGCCGCCCTCGCTCGCGAACCCGAACGTGACGATGACGACGTCGAGATCGACCCCGACGATCAGGTTGACGACGACACCGATGACGATGCTGCGCCGACGCCGCCGCGGTGGAGCGAGCCGGACGACCACGCGCCCGACGCGGTTCCCGACCCCCCTCGCGACCAGGACCCGACACCCGAGGCCGAGCCGGCCTCGATGCCCGAGCCACCGGCCCCCAAGATCATCCGGATCGACGGCTACGGTGGGTCGACCGAGATCGAGCCCGATGCCGGCGTCGATGCGGGTCCGGGCGTGAGCGATGGCGGAGCTGACGGCGCGGTCGACGACGTCGACGACGTCGACGACGGCGCCGGCGTGATCTCGATCTCGGTCGACGACGATCTGCCGGATCCGGTCTACGTCGAAGGCAGCCTCGACCGCGACGGTGGCGGGACGATCGTGTTCATCGAGAACGACGAGACCGGCGACACCCTGGCGCCGGAGTCCGAACGCGACATGCGGCGCGGCATCGAGCCGCGGATGCGAGAGCGTCGGGTCGCCGTCAAACGAGCGCAGGGCCGTCGCCGACTCAAGCGGGTGCTGCTGATCGTCGGCGTCGTCGTCGTGGTGGTGGGCGGTCTCGCCGTGCTCGGCTCACCGCTGTTCGCCGTACGCGAGGGCGACGTCGAGGTGTTCGGCGCCGTCTACTCCCAGGGCGACGAACTCGACGCCGTCATCGAGGACGCGATCGGTACGCCGGTGTTGCGAGTCGACACGACCCGTCTCGAGGCCGACCTCGAGGCGATCCCCTGGATCGAGCAGGCCCAGGTCACGACCGACTTCCCGTACGGGCTCACCATCGACATCCGTGAGCGCTCCGCCGTGGCGACCTATCAGGGACCCGACGGTCGGTTTCGGGTGCTCGACCGCGAGGGGCGCGTGCTCGACGTCATCGACGACGGTTACCCGTACGCGTACGTCCTGCTCGGTGGTCCCGACGCCGTCGATCTCGAAGCCGGCGAGTTCGCGCCGCAGGGGTATGCGGCGGCCGCGGAACTCGCCAGGAACCTCACGAGTTCGGTGCGCGGGAGCGTCGTGCGGATCGAGGTGCTCGCGGACGGGTCCCGACTCACGCTCGAACTCGACGACGGTTCGACCGTGTTCTTCGGCGAGGCCCGCGATCTGCTGGCCAAGCTCGTCCGACTCGAGGCCGTCGTCGCGAACGGCGAGGATCGCGAGCCCGGCCTGATCGACGTCTCGACCGCCGACGTCACCCGTTGAGCTGCCCGATCCCGTTCGCGCGACCAGTCACTCGACCAGTCGCTCGACCAGGTGCTCGACCTGTGGTTGAACGTCAGGGCGCGGCGGGGCGGCGCCGCCCGCCGGGCCGGAGATCGCGGATCGTTCGTCTTCGGGCTAGCATCCCCCGAAGTACCTGGGGAGACGTGGCAGGATGAAGCGCGTCTGTCCAGGACGGAAACGAAGACCTATGCAGCCGAAGCACTCTGTCCCCACACCTGACCGCAACCCTTGTCGGAGGTTCCACTGATGTCCTCGCCACAGAACTATCTCGCGGTCATCAAGGTCGTCGGGGTCGGCGGTGGTGGTGTCAACGCCGTCAACCGCATGATCGATGCCGGTCTGAAAGGCGTGGAGTTCATCGCCGTCAACACCGACGCCCAGGCGCTGCTGATGAGCGACGCCGACGTCAAGCTCGACATCGGCCGCGATCTCACTCGCGGCCTCGGTGCCGGCAGCGACCCCGAGGTGGGCCGGTCGGCAGCGGAGGCGCACGACGACGAGATCGACGAGATGGTGAAGGGCGCCGACATGGTGTTCATCACGGCGGGCGAAGGCGGCGGCACCGGCACCGGTGCCGCCCCGGTGATCGCCGAGGTCGCCCGCAACGCCGGCGCGCTCACGATCGGCGTGGTCACGCGGCCGTTCGGCTTCGAAGGGCGCCGACGGGCGGTCCAGGCCGACAGCGGCATCCAGCGTCTGAAGGAGAAGGTCGACACCCTGATCGTCATCCCGAACGATCGGTTGCTGACCGTCGCCAACGAAAAGACGAGCGTGCTCAACGCGTTCAAGATGGCCGACGAAGTCCTGTTGCAGGGTGTCTCGGGCATCACCAACCTGATCACGACGCCGGGCCTGATCAACACCGACTTCGCCGACGTGAAGATGGTGCTCTCGAATGCCGGGTCGGCCCTCATGGGTATCGGTCAGGCGAGCGGCGACGATCGGGCCGTGTCGGCGGCGAAGCAGGCGATCAGCAGTCCACTGCTCGAGTCGGCCATCGATGGTGCCCGCGGGATCCTGCTCAACATCACCGGTCCATCGAGCATGGGCCTGTTCGAGATGAACGCTGCGGCCGAGATCATCCACGGTGTCGCCCACCAGGACGCCAACATCATCTTCGGCGCCGTCATCGACGACGAGATGGGCGACGAGGTCAAGGTCACCGTCATCGCGGCCGGCTTCGATCGTCTCGACCCGCCCTCGTCGAGCGGCGGGTTGCAGCTCGGCAATGGCGGCGGCGGTTCGACCCGGATCACCGAGTTGTTCGCCGAGCCGGCCGAGACCGACGATCCCGACGACGACGATGACGACGAGTTCGACGTCCCGTCGTTCCTGAAGTAGTCAACCTCGACGCCACGGTGAGCACCTTCTCCGCCGACTCGGTGCGGGCAGCACTCGCCGAACTCCACACCCGCATCGAGCGTGCCGGCGGCGCCGACGTCGACGTGGTCGCCGTCACCAAGACGTTCGGGCCCGACGCGATCGAGGCGGCGCTCGCCGCCGGTTGCCGCGCCATCGGTGAGAACTATGCCCAGGAGCTGCTCGCCAAGCGTGAGGCCGCGGCGGGCGCTGAGGTGCACTTCATCGGCCAGTTGCAGAGCAACAAGGTACGCCAGCTCGCCGATGTCGTCGATGTGTACGAAACCGTCGACCGGTCGAAACTGGCGAACGAGATCGCCAAGCGGGCCCCGGGCGCTCGGGTGTTGATCCAGGTCGACACGACGGGGGAGACGGGCAAAGGCGGCGTCCCGCTCGCCGAACTCGACGCCCTCGCGGACCACATCCGTGGGCTCGACCTGGATCTGATCGGGCTGATGGCCGTCGGACCGACCGAGGGCGGCCCCGCCGCCGCAGCGCCCGGGTTCCGCCAGGTGCGAGCGGCGGTCGATCGGCTGGGGCTGGCCGTGTGCTCGATGGGGATGACCGCCGACCTCGAGGTCGCAGTGGCAGAGGGCAGCACCCAGGTCCGAGTCGGCACCGCATTGTTCGGTCAGCGTGTCCGCACCCGGAGTGACCAGGAGCGATAGGCTCCCAGCCCGAGGAGGAAGCATGTCTTTCTGGAAGCGCACGATGGACTATCTGGGGCTCGGTCCCGACGATGCGTACGACGACTACGACATCGAGGACGACTACGAGCCGGCCCCGAGTCGCCGACGCGCTCCCGAACCCGAACCTCGGCAGCGCAATGGGCGCGAAGAGACCGGGTCCGAAGGCGTCGTCCGGACGCTTCCGAGCCGTCCCACCTTCCCGTCACGAGACTTCGACCCGTCCCAAGCCCGTCGTGCGCCCGAACGCAACGACGAGTCGGGTGTCCAGCCCCGACCGCAGCGCACCTCCGGAGGCAATGTGGAACCCACGACCGTCCGACCCCGCCGCTTCGACCAAGCGCAGGAGGTTGCGGACAAGTTCAAGGACGGCCAGCCGGTCATCATGAACCTGGAGGGGTCCGACCGTGAGGTCGCCCGCCGACTGATCGACTTCGCGAGTGGTCTCTGCTACGGCCTCGACGGGTCGATGGAGAAGGTCGCCAACGGTGTCTACCTGCTCAAGCCGGCGGCCTCCCGCGGCGTCCGCTACGACGAGTACGACGACTGACCGACATGGAACTCACGCCCAGCCAGATCACCGGAGCCTCGTTCCGCACCGTTCGCAAGGGGTACGACCCCGCCGAGGTCGACGCCTTGCTGAACGACGCCGCCGCCGCGCTGGAGCAGGCCCAACAGCAGGCGACCGCGATGGAGGCCCGGGCCCGGGCGGCCGTCGCCCGCCTCCAGGAGCACCAGCAAACCGCCACCGACGCCGCTGCGGCGCCGGCGGCAGCGCCGGGGGACGGATCCCAGCGCTCGAGCGTGCAGTTCGGCGCCGACGAGGCCGAAACGATCTCGCGTACCCTGCTCCTTGCCCAGCGCACCGCCGACACCACGGTCGCCGAAGCCGAGTCCGAGGCCGAACGCATCCGCACCGCTGCTCGGCTCGAGGCGGACACCACGCTCGATTCGACCCGTGAGATGTCGGCCCAGCTGGTCGAAGAGGCACGGGCCGAAGCGCGCAAGGCGAGCGAGACGGAACGTCTCGCTGCCGTCAACGAGGTCGAGTCGCTCAAAGCACGACGCGAGTTCCTCCTCGGCGACGTCGATCAACTCGAGGCGTTCCTGATCGACCAACGCGAGCGCCTTCGCGGCGCAGCTCGCCAGATCGAGGCACTGTGCGACCGCGTCCCATCCGGCCTCGGTCAGGTCGCGCCCCCGTTGGTGTCGGCCTCGAGTGATGAGCACACCGACGAGTCCGGCGGCGCCGATGACACCGGCGAGACGGCGCCGACCGGCGAACTCGAGTTGCCGCCCGAGGCCCACATGCCGTTCGCCGGCCCTCACGAACTCGCCGACGCTCTCGGCGACACCGAATGGGG
>NZZV01000132.1 GCA_002698945.1 Acidimicrobiaceae bacterium | reverse complement strand
GTTGCGGCGAGTTCGAGCGCGTAGAGCGATTCGGGTGATCGGTCCACGCCCACCACGAGCCCAGTGATTGGCGTTGGCGTTGGGGTAGCGGTTGGGGTTGTCATCGATCCTCCGATGTTCGAGCGATGGTCGCGGTGACCGGGCTGTATGGGTAGTTCAACGCCGGGCGCCGGCAGCTCGGCGAATAAGGCCGTCCAGCCGTCGTGTGCTTGCACGAATGTGTGTGTCCGACACCGGAGCGGTTGGGTCGATGCCACCGCAGCGACGTTTGATCGTGATCCAACGCTGATGGTCAACGAGGGTTGACGGGGTTGAGCGCAGAGCCGGTGTCGGCGCTGCTGGTCGCTGCTTGGGGGCCGGTGGTGATGGTTTCGGTGGTCGACGCTTGTTGGCGTTGGGGTCCGGCGACGGCGACGTACACGAACCCGATCGCGAAGATCGTGACACCGATCCACATGGTGGTGGCCCAGCTGTCGACGTAGGCGTGTTGGGCGGCGTCGATGATCTGTGCGGCGAGTCCGGGGTCGTCGCCGGCGACGCTTTGGGCGGTGTTGAGCGCTACGAAGTAGTCGTCGCCGACGAGTTCGTCGAGCGGGTCTGGCAAGGTGGTGGCGAACTCGGCGATATTGGTGCTGTAGCGGGCGGTCAGGATCGAGCCGAGCAACGCGATTCCGATGGCGCCGCCGAGCTCGCGGCTGGTGTCGTTGAGCGCGGACGCGACGCCTTGTTTGTGGTCGGGCAAGGTGGCGGTGATCGCCTCGGTGGCTGGGGTCATCGTGAGGCCCAGGCCGAATCCGAGGATCAGTAGACCGGGCAACACCGACAGGTAGCCGCCTTCGACCGATGCCCGCAATGCCAGTGTCGACAGTCCGACGATGCCGACGCCGAGCCCGATGAGGATCGTTGTTCGGCGACCCAGACGCGCCGCTACTTTCGGTGCGTTGGCCGACATCGGCATCATGATGACCGCCATCGGCATCAGACCGAACGCGGAACGCACCGCTGACCAACCGAGCACGGTTTGGAAGAACGGGAACAGCACCAAGAAGATCCCGAACATCACCGCGAACATCAACGTGATCGTCAACGTGCCCGACGCCAGCCCACGATTCGAGAACGCGGTCACGTCCAACAGCGGATGGTCGCTCCGTAGCTCCCACAGCACGAAACCCACCAGCGCGACCGCCCCGATCAGGAGCGGGAGGACGGCAAGTGGGTCGCCCCAGCCCTTCTCGGGTCCTTCGTGGACGCCGAACACGAGCCCACCGATCGCGACCGCGGACAGCACCGAACCAACCGTGTCGAACCGCAGGCTGCGCTCACGAGAGTTCGGTACCGCGACGAACGTCAACACCGCCGACACCGCCACCATGACGATCGGCAACGCGAACAACCATCGCCACGACACGAAGTCGACCATGATCGACGACATCCACAACCCCAGAATGCCGCCGGCGCCGGCGAACCCGGCCCAGATCCCGATCGCACGCGGCCGCTCCTCGGGCGGGAACGATGTCGTGATCACCGACAACGTGACCGGCATCACCATCGCCGCGCCGACACCGGCGAGTGCACGCGCCGCGATCATTACCGCGACCGTCGGCGCGACCGCGGCGGCGAAGCTCGCGACCGTGAACACCGCGAGGCCGCTCAGCAGCACCGGTCGTCGACCCCACCGGTCACCGACCGCCCCGATCGGCATCAATAGCGCTGCCAACGCCAACGTGTAGGCATTGATGATCCACAACACGTCGCCGGCGGACGCGTCGAGGCTGTCGGCGATTTCGCGTTGGGCCACATTCAGACCCGACACCGACGCGATCACCGCGATCAGCGCCGTGCACATCGCGATCAGGATGTTTCGCTTCTGGGTCGCGCTCAACGCGACCGTTGCATCGGTCATCGGACGTCACCTCGAAGGGGGTTTGGTTCGCCGGGGGAGGCTGCCAGACTGGGGAAGACCAGCTCGAACAGAACGAAACGTTATCGTATCGCAAACATGTGTGCAATGTCGGCCGACGCCCACGATGCCGCCGAGACCGCTCTCGACGACAGTGTCGATCCGCGTATCGCGCGCAGCCGCGCCGGGGTGCTCCAAGCCGCCACCGAACTACTCGTTGAAGGCGGCACCCGCGCCGTCACCGTCGACGCCGTGGCGGAACGCTCAGGCGTGGCCAAATCGACGATGTACCGGCACTTCCCGTCGCGCACCGACCTCCTCGTCGAGGTCCTGCGACACAACATGCCCACCGCGCATCCCGACGTCCCGTCCGGCACCTTCGAAGCCTCGTTGCGATCGTTGCTGCGCCGACTCGCAGCCGATCTGGCCACCCCCGATTGGGGGCGAATCTTCCCGGCGCTCATCTCGCTCAAGCACACCAACCCCGACGTCCACCAGCTCACCGAAACCGACCGCGCCCACCACCTCGATCAGCTCCGCACCGTGCTCGACCGCGGCATCGCAGAAGGACTCGTCACACCATCGACCGACGTCGTCGCCACCATGAACCTTCTCGTTGGCCCCCTGGTACTCGCGGTCCTCAACAACGACACCGATCGACTTCCCCGCCTCGTCGACGAAATCGCCGACCGATACATCGCCAGCTGCCATCACACCGAACCCGGAGCTGAGGAACGCTGAGATCGGGCGGTCTCGACGACGCGAGCTCCCTGGCCGGCCGAACTCCGCTCGACCGGTCGCCGTCGCGTGTCGGTAGCCGACCGCGGCGGCTTGCCAGCACGGCCAGGCTTGGTGGCTGCTCGGTGCCCGCTGAGTTCCCGGCCGAGCGGGATCGCGCGGACCAGTCCTCGCCCGGCGGTTCGCGACGTGACGGGGCCACTACTGCGTCGGCCGGCCGGTTGCGGTTCAACGTCGCAGACTCCTGCGCCTTGCTGGAACCGGGCAGGCAATGTCTGGACAGTTCGGCAGCGAGCAAGCCGATCGGCTCGACCCAGTGGCGTTGTGCGCAGCCGCCTGGTCGTAGACCGGGAGCTCCGACATCGTCCGGCCGTGCGACGCGCCGGCATACAGCCCATGGCGAGGATCAACGCCGCCGGTCATGAATGCCTCGACGCGTCGGGCCACCATCGAAGGCGGGTAGGAGCTGTCGTTGTCGTCGGCCGTGACGTAGACCCGAGCGCGGATCACCGACCGAACCTGGGACCGGCGGTGAGCACCTGGCAACCGCGACGTCACTACTGGCAACCCGCGACGTTTCGACGTCGTCGCCGTTCGCTGGGTCGTCGAGGCTTGTCATCGGAGACATCCCACGGCGCCGTCCGAAGTCGTCGCACTCCACCCCGACACCGTTTGTGATTCGGACGTCATCGCGTGAGTGTGCGGACAGTGCCCGGCACCGTCGCGAGGTTGACGCGGCGGCTGCCCAATGTTGCGCCGCGTTCACGTTCACCCCACGCGAGGTGCGCGCGGGGCCGTAGGTCGCGTTCGTTGCGACGATGTTGGACCGCCATCGTGGCAGACCTGCCTCGGCTGAGCTCGCTGGCGAACGGGTGTGGGTTGGTGCTCAGGCCACGCTGGATGGGGTCTGACGCGGGGTGAGGGCGAACTGTTCGGCGAGCAGTTCGTGTGAGCGGCGCCGGTCGACGGGGTCGGCGATCAGGTTCTGGATCATCAGTTCGTCGACTCGGCTCTCGGTGATCATCTGTTCCAACGTGGCGCGTACCTCGTTGGGTTCACCCGCGACGAATTGTGGCCAGCGGCCGTCGACGATCCGCGTCGGCTGGTCCCGTTCGGTGTCGGTGAGTTCGTGGGCTGCCTCAGTAGCCGATGGCAGTGTCGCTTCGCCGCCGATGCGGCGCAGCCGGGCGTAGAAACCTTTGGCCGACCCGACCAGGTGTTGTGCGTCGGCGGCGGTGTCGGCAACGGTGACATTGACGGCCAGGATCGAGCGTGGCCGATCGAGTCCGAAGCCGCGGGCTCGGAACTGAGTGCGGTAGTTGTTCAGTGCCATGGCTGCGCTCGAGGGGTTGATGAAACCGGCGAACGTGTAGCCGATCCCCAAGGCAGCGGCGAGGTTGGAGCCGTCGGGGCTCGAGCCGAGCAGCCAGGTATGGGGTCGTTCGCGCACCGACGGCATCAGCGGCTTGCCGGCGAAGGGGTGGCGATCGGGAAAGTCGTCGTACAACCACGCCAACGTTTCGAGGACTTGTTGGTGGTGGTCGGGAAACGAGCGTTGTTCGCGGTCGCGTTGCAGCGCGACGTCGATGACCGGGCCGGCCGTGGCGCGTCCCATGCCGAGATCGACCCGCCCGGGGAACATTGCTTCGAGTTGAGCGAACATCTCGGCGACTTTGAACGCGCTGTAGTGGTTCATCAGCACCGAGCCGGACCCGACCCGGATGCCTGACGTCTGGGTGCCGGCGGCCGCGATCAGCAGTTCCGGGTGGTGTGAGGCCCCGGATCGGCTGAGGTGATGCTCGGCGAACCACACCCGGTGGAAGCCGCACGCGTCGGCGTGGCGGGCTGTGTCAATTGCGTCAACCAAGCCCTCTTTCTCGGTGGTGCCCGGTGCGACCGTGCCGAGCTCGATGATCGACAACCTCATCGTGTCGCCGCAACCGGTGACTCGAAACCGGTCGGCGCACAGGCCGAGGGAGTATCCGACACCGACAGCACCCGGAACGTTGCCGGTGGGAGGTCAATCGGGTGCATCACCGTAGGTGACGACGTGGTGGGGTGTCAGGGTGAGCACCACCCGGTTGTCGGCAGGCGCCGGGAACGTTTCGAGGGTTTGGCCATAGTGCGCGAGGAGCCGAACGAGGAACGACTGGTCGTCATCGTCGTCGAAGGTCACGTCGGCTCGGATCTCGAGGGTTCGGTACGGGTTCGCCGGGTCGAGCACGAACAGGGTGGCCTTCGGATGTTGCACCATGTTGAAGAACTTCTGGCGGGTCCGGTGCAGCGAGGTTCGAACGACGTCTCCGTCGACCATGTACCACAGTGCGGTCGATTGCGGATAGCCGTCGCTGCCGACGGTGCTGAGCACGGCGACGCCGCGCGCCTCGATCAGGTCGCGGTGTGTCTCGGGAATCGACGCGATCTCGGCCATTGGTCAGGCCTCGGGTGCGGTGAACTGGACGTCGATTTCGACGTCGATCTTCTTGCCCAACGCGTACTTGTCCATGCCGAGCGGCATGTTGAAGTCGATCCCGAAGTCGTCGCGCACGATCTGTGTTGTTGCGATGAACCCGGCGTGTTCTTTGCCGTCGCCGGGGTGGACGACCGCGCCGGTGAACTCGACGGCCAACGTGACCGGCTTGGTGACGTCGTTGATGGTGAGCTCGCCGTCGGCTTCGTACTCGCCGTCGCCGACCTGGTTGATGGTGGACGATTCGAATGTCATCGTCGGGTGGGCGTCGACACCGAAGAAGTCCGTGGAGCGCAGATGGGTGTCACGGTCAGCCTGGTTGGTGTCGACGGTGCTCAAGTCGATCGTCGCACCGAACCGGGTGCCGGCGAGTTCGTCGCCGACGGTGAGCCATGCGTCGATTCCGTTGAAGCGGCCGCGGACGTTGGTCAGGCCGAGATGGCGCACCTTGAAATACACCGCGGAATGGGCAGGATCGAGCTGCCAGCTGCCGGTAGCGAGGGGGAGTGTCGACGTCGTCATATGAGGGCTCCTTTGAGAGATATGAATCCGATGGTGAAAGTCACTGCCGTGAGTATCACATACGTCATTGTCTAGTTCCAACACGCCGGCCGGATACCCTGCACGTATGGCCTCTCGCGTCGCCGGCACCCGTCGTCCCGACATCGACGTCGCCCACCGCGACCTCGTGGAGACCTCGGCGCGGTTCGCCAACGCGTTTCTCCGCTGGCTGGCCGACACCCCAGAAGGATTGACATACCCGCGATTGCGGATGCTGGAGGTGCTGCACTGCCACGGTCCCGCCAAGATGAAAGACCTGGCCGACAGCTTGGGACTCACCGCCCGCAATCTGACCACCCTGGCCGACGGGCTCGAAACCGACGGGCTCGTGCGCCGCGTCTCGCACCCGAACGATCGGCGATCCACCCTGCTCGAACTGACCGCGTCTGGGATGGCCGCCGCCGAGTGCTCGCTCGCCCCGCGGCTCGCCGAGATCAGCTGCCTGTTCGACGAGCTCTCCGCGACCCAACGCTCCCAGCTCCAACGATCCCTCACCACCCTCGTCGCCGCGATGGAAGCAGATCAACCAATACCGCCAGTCGCGTCCGGTCGTTGAACGCAGGCAACGCCGGGTCCTGGTGCCGGCAGCTGGGCGCTGCCGTCGGAATCTGACCGACTTGCCCGATTCGCGACGGCGGAACGGGCGCCCAGTGCGTACCGTTCCCACGGGGGACTGCCGGCGGGCACGTGGTTCAATCGTGTCCGTGGTTCAATCGGGTGCGTCCTCGGCGTCGTTGGCGGACGATTCCGGTCCGGTCGGGGTATGTCCGAATCGGAAGCTGGAGGAGCTGATCGTGTCCATGAAGTCGTCTTGGTGGTAGATGCGTGCGCCGGGTTCGGTCTCCGCGGCGCCGACGGCGACCATGAGGGGGATCAGATGATCTTCGCTCGGGTGGCTGGCTCTGGCGCTGGGTGCGGTGTCCCAGTCGATCAACCGGCCGCCTCGCGCCCCGATCGGGTCGTGGACGAGGGTTTGGTCGAGCCAGTCGTCGAACTCGCGCGACGCACGGGTCCCGGCCGGACCGAACGCGCCCATGTTGTGATAGGTGAATCCGCTGCGCACGATGAGCACGCCGTCGTCGCGCGGCGGCGCCAGGGCCCGCCCCGCAGCGAGGTGCGCGGCGGGGTCGTAGTCGTCTCGGATCGACAGTTGCAAGATCGGGACGTCGGCGGCGGGGTAGGCGACGTACAGGGGTGCGAACACGCCATGGTCGAAACCGCGTGTCGTGTCGACCCGGGTTGGGATGCCGGCGGCGTCGAGCAGGGCGACGACACGGGCGGCGGTCTCGGGTGAGCCGGGTCCGGGATATTGGATGTGATACGTGAACTCGGGGAAGCCGCCGTAGTCGTAGAACATCGGCGGGTTCGGGTGCGATTGGACGGTGAAATCGGGTGCTTCCCAGTCTCCGGACACAACCAGCACCGCGCGTGGCGTCACGCCGAACTCGCGCGGAATCGACTGCAACGATCGTGTCAGCTGAGTCCAGTCGCCGGGCATCTGGTCGAGGATCCACGGCCACGGTCCAACACCGTGGGACAGGAATTAGATCGGCAGCCGTGACGACGAGTTCATAGTGCCAGGGGTCGGGCTGGGCGGGGGACGGGATCATCGCGAACTCGCTACACAGCTCCGGGGCGTGGTGATGGCAGCGTCGGCGAGCAGTTCGACCGAGCGGAGCCGCCCCGCGACAGTGTCAGCATGGTGGACGACGATCAGTTCGTGGGCGTCGGTGTCGCGGGCGAAGTCGTCGAGATGCGCGGCGAATTGTCGGGGGCCACTGTTGCGTTGGTGGATCGGGTCGGCTCGTAGGTTGCCGACGTGCTTCGCCGCCCCCGTCTCGAGTCGCCCTCGTTCGCCGGGTTCCGGTTCCCGCCGGAGGGTGATCTGCTGGCGGTGCGCTGGTACTTGCGCTACGCCCTGTCGTACCGCGATGTCGCAGGAACTGCTTGCCGAACGCGGCATCGATGTCGACCACGTGACCGTCTATCGGCGGGTGCAACGCTTCGCACCACTCGTCATCGACGCTTCCCGGCACAGCATCGGCAACCGCTGGTTCGTCGACGAGACCTACGTGAAGGTGGCCGGCGTGCGGCGGTACGTGTCCCGCGCCGTCGACCAGTGGGGCCAAGTCATCGACATCCGTCTTTCGAAGCGTCGCAACATCGCAGCTGCGTGAACGTTCTTCGGAGCGATGCTGGCCGGTCGCGACCGTCCCGAGGAGGTGACCACCGATCTCGCCGCGCCGCTGCTGCACGTGGTCGACGACCTGCTCCCCGACGTGCTACACGACACGATCCAGTACGCGAACAACCGCATCGAATGCGACCACGACCAACTCAAGTCCCGACTTCGGCCGATGCGCGGCCTGCGAACGGATCGGACGGCGGCGACGGTGATCCGGGCCATGCGTTTGTGCAGAACCTACGACGTGGCCACTACATGCTCGGCATCGAAGCACGCCACCACCGGCTACGTGTCGCAGCCGCCTTCGACGAACTCTCCCCAGCGATCTGACGGAGCGGTGACGTCATCGGCATTGCGCTGCGCCCTCGATCGCTCAACGCAACAGTGCCCGTGGGCAGGCGCCGATCCTCACCTACGTCGCCGACGACGCACGGTGAACACCCCGGCCGACGTTCTGCGCTCACCGACGTGCGCGCTACTGATGCTCATCCACCTGGGGTTTCGCGAGGCTGTCGCTCGACCAGCGGTGGCGGGCACCAGGCCGCAGATGTCACGGCTTGGACCGTCGCATGGCTCGCAGCAGGCGTCGTGGTGATACGGGTTCGGGTAGCTGGCTGGGGCCGGTGGTGCGGAATGCGTCGAGTTGGTAGGCGACGAAGCGTTGCCAGGCGTCGGGTGCGTGGGCGGAGGTGGCGTTGACGACGCCGGCGTTGGCCATCAGAGCGACGACGAGGTCTTCGAGCACGAAGTCAGGTCGCAGCGCCCCTGCGGTTTTGGCGCGTTCGACGACGTCGTTGATGCCGGCGGTGGCGGCGCGGAGTTCACGGTCGAGTTCGGCGGTCGCGGGGAATGTGAGGGTGATGACGTCGGCGAAGCCGGCGTCGGCGGCTTGCATCTCGCACACGGTGCGCACGTAGCCAGCAAACCCATCCCACGGGTCAGATGCTTGAACCGCGGCGTGTGCGGCCGCGGCGTAGGCGCGCATCTTCGGCTCGAACGCCGCCCGCACCAGTGTCGGCCGGTCGGGGAATCGCCGATACAGGGTGGCGATCCCGACGCCGGCGCAGCGGGCGATCTCTTCGAGCGGCACGTCGATGCCGCGTTCGGCGAACAGGCTGCGGGCCGCGCAGAGCACGGCGTCACGGTTGCGTGCTGCGTCTTCGCGCAGTCGAGGTTCGGGACCTGCCACGAGACTGACTGTAACCCGCGTGTGGAGGTGTGCCTCCGGATGCCGGTAGCATCGCCAGTGTTGTGGAGGGGTGCCTCCACAACGAACGACACAAGCATTGGAGGCAGATGTGATTCGGACGGTGAGTACGTTGGCTCGGTCGGTGGTGGGCGGCTATCTGGCGGTGCATGGCGCCCAGAAGCTGTTCGGCGCGTTCGGTGGGTACGGACTCGACGGCACGGGCGGCTTCTTCCAGTCGATCGGTTTGACGCCGGGCCGGGAGATGGCCGGGTTGGCTGGCGTCGCCGAACTCGGCGGCGGGATCCTGACCGCGACCGGGATCGCGGAGCCGCTCGGCCCGGTG
>NZZV01000131.1 GCA_002698945.1 Acidimicrobiaceae bacterium | reverse complement strand
TGTGGCGGTGCCGGGCCTGGGTGGAGTTCGCTCGGGTGTTTCACGTGGAGCTTTCACCGGCAGTGGCGCAGGAACGCCGGGACGGCCCAGCTGCACAGAGGACGGTCGAGGGTTCGGACGGGTCAACATTCGACGCCATATCCGCGGATTCGGGAGGCGGACCGGGCAGAATGACGCCAATGGATGCCGCAGCTGTCCCCCGGCCGCCGGTTCGCGAACTCCCTCGCGTCATCGCGGTCGCCAATCAGAAGGGTGGCGTCGGGAAGACGACGACGACGATCAACCTCGGTGCCTGCCTCGCGGAACTCGGCCAGCGGACCTTGGTGATCGACCTCGACCCGCAGGGGAACGCCTCCACTGGACTGGGAATCGAGAATCGTGGCCTCGACGTGTCGATGTATCACGTGTTGATGCATGATGAGCCACTCGAGAACGTGATCGAGCCGACCGATGTCCGGGGGTTGTTCGTTGCGCCGGCGAGTCTCGATCTGGCCGGCGCGGAGATCGAACTCGTTCCGGCGTTCTCCCGTGAGACACGGCTGCGTGCTGCGATCGCGACCGTGATCGACGACTACGACTACGTCCTGATCGACTGCCCTCCGACGCTCGGCCTGCTGACCGTCAATGGTCTGTCGGCGGCCGGTGAGGTGCTGGTGCCGATCCAGACCGAGTACTACGCGCTCGAGGGGCTCGGCCAACTGCTCCGCAATGTCGATTTGGTCAAGCGCAACCTCAATCCCGATCTCGAGGTGTCGACGATCGTGTGCGTGATGTACGACGCACGCACGAAACTGTCGGAGCAGGTCGTCGCCGAGGTGCGCGACCACTTCGGCGACAAGGTGGTCAGGTCGGTGGTACCGAGGTCGGTGCGACTGTCCGAGGCACCGAGCTTCGGTCAGCCGATCATCGTGTACGACCCCCGATCGAACGGCGCCGTCGCCTACCGCGACGTCGCGAAGGAGGTGCATGATGGCTCGGCGTAGTGGTGGCCTCGGCAAGGGGCTCAGCTCGCTCATCCCGCCTGGCGAGGCGTCCCCGGGGGGTGATGACGAGGCAGCGGTCCTGCGCGACATCCCGGTCGCCGACATCGTGCCGAACCCGCACCAGCCGCGCGTGCACTTCGATGAGGAGTCACTCTCCGAACTGACGGCCTCGATCCAACAGATCGGCGTTCTCCAGCCGGTGTTGGTGCGGGTGACCGATGCCGGCTTCGAGCTGGTGGCGGGGGAGCGACGGTGGCGAGCCGCGACCCGAGCCGGCCTGGCGTCGATTCCGGCAGTCGTTCGACTGACCGACGACGTGTCGTCGGTCGAGCAGGCGCTGGTCGAGAACCTGCACCGTCAGGATCTGACGCCGCTCGAGGAGGCCGCTGCGTACCAGCAGCTGATCGAGGACTTCGAACTGACGCACGAGGACGTCGCCGATCGCGTCGGGAAGAGTCGATCCGCGGTCACCAACACCCTCCGGCTGCTCGGACTGCCGCCGACGATCCAGCACTTGTTGGCCGATGGTCGCCTGTCGGCCGGTCACGCTCGTGCACTGCTCGGGACGCCCGATCGTGCGCTGCAGGAGTCGATCGCCGAACACGCGGTCGCCGACGGGTGGACGGTCCGGATGGTGGAGTTGGCCGTGAAGAACGGCGGTGTGCCGGCGGCTCCGGCCGCGTCGGAACCGTCGGAGCCGGACGATTCCGCGGTCCCACCGGCCGAGCCGACGCTCGACGGCGCCGGTGTGGCGCCCACGACACGGCTGCGCCCCCCGGGGCTGCTCGAGTTGGAGGAGTTGCTCGCCGATCACCTGGCGACGCGGGTGACGGTCCAGATGGGTGCCAAGAAGGGCAAGATCGGTGTCGAGTTCGCCGATCTCGAGGACCTCGAACGCATCTATCGGCGGATGACCGAGCCCGAGCCCGGCCGCGACTGAACGCCACGAGGGTGCCACCAGCCGCACGCGGCGAGTTCGGATGTGGACAAGTGTCGACCCGCGCGTGAGGTTGTCCCCACGATCCTCAACCTCATCCACAGACGCGACCTGACACTTTGATGACATCTGTGACCTCGGTCACACGATCCGTGAGAAATACGATCGTTATCCACACAGGACGCGGTCAACGGGGTGAATCCGCGGTTCAGCTTCAACCACAGGCGGGGGACAAACCTGTGGATAACTTGGAGATCACGGGCGGCGACCCTCGATGCCGTGTGGACGGTCCACGGCACGCCAGGTCAGTCGGCGGTCAGTCGTCGAGCGGCGTCGCGGCCCACTGCTCGAGCGCATCGATGATGGCGTCGACGACCCGGGGCCCGTCGTCGAGGACACGGTGCGCGTCGCCGACCGTGAACAACACCGCCGGCATACGCGTCTCACGCAAGATCGCGAGCCGCATGCCTCGGACCGAGGGGGCGAGCGATGTCGCCGACGCACAGGCGTCCGCGATCCGCGTCGCGAGCGCCCGTCCGCCGAGCGACGCAAAGCCGGGCACCTCATAGTAGTGCAAGGTGGGCTCGCCGCCGGGGTCGGACTCGAAACCGACGTACGCGGTCGCTGCAAAACGGTTCGCGGCCAGCGCCTGGGCGGCCGCGTCCGGCTCGTCGCTCGCGACGACCGTGGCGCTGCGGTGCCGGAGTGCTCGCACGAGCTGTCGGGTCAGCCCGCTCAGCCCCCCGAACTGGCCGACCACGAGTCGCAGGTCGGCCAGGCTGCGCGCCGTCGCGGTGAGCGATGCGAGCTCGCGAACCGCCGTGATACCGGGGCCCGTGCCGGTCTGCCGGGTCAGCACCTGCAGGGCCCGGACGGTGTCGGGTCCGCACACCCCGTCGACGTAGAGCCCGCAGTTGTGCTGGAAGTCCTCCACGGCGTGGGCGGTCGCCGGTCCGAAGATGCCGTCGACCCGACCCGAGTCGAATCCGAGGCGGGCCAGCCCTGCCTGGAGCTCACCGATGTCGTCGCCACGCAGGTTGGGCGCCACGTGCATCAACAGCCGGTCGCCGAGCTTCCAGGTCGCCTCGACCAGCGCACGCCACGTGTCCTCGTCGCACCGGCCGGTCGCCTTGACGCCGCGCTGCTGCTGGAACGCGTGGAGTGCCCGTTCCGTCGACGCGCAAAAAAAACCCGCCTCGACACCGTCGGGAACGAACCCGGCGGCACCGAGGCGGCGTTGCAGGTCGCGCACGGCTTCGCCGCGCTGACCGGGCGTCAGTGGGAAGGAGCCAGGAATTCGTCGAGCTCCTGCAAGAGGGCGCCCTTACCCTTGGCGCCGACGATCTTCTTCTTGACGTCGCCACCGTCGATGACGAGCAGCGTCGGAATGCTCATCACCTGGTACCGCATGGCGATGTCGGGATGCTCGTCGACGTTCAGCTTCGTGATCCGGAGCTGGTCGTCGAGTTCGCCGGCGAGCTCCTCGAGGATCGGGGCGATCTGCTTGCACGGTCCGCACCACTCGGCCCAGAAGTCGACGAGGACCGGGGTGGTCGAGCTCGCCACGGTCTCGTCGAACGTCGCGGTGGTGAGGTTGGTGATGCCGTTGGCCATGTCACGTCCTTTGGATCGGTCGCCGGAACAGCGAGTGTAGTGAGGGGAAACCCGACGACCGACGCATCCATTCCCGACCGGAACGATCGGGAATGGTTGGTGCGCGTGTGCGTTCAGGCGTCGTGTTGGGCTTCGAGCCAGCGTTCGGCGTCGATCGCGGCCATACAGCCCGACCCGGCGGCGGTGATCGCCTGCCGGTACGTGTGGTCCTGGACATCTCCGCAGGCGAACACACCCGGGATGTTCGTGTAACTCGAGTCGGGCGACGTCTTCAGGTAGCCGTTGTCCTCCATCTCGAGCTGGCCGGCGAACAGGTCGGTGTTCGGTCGGTGGCCGATCGCCACGAACACGCCGGTGACGTCGAGATCGCTCACGGTGCCATCGACCGTGTTGGTGACCTGCACACCGGTGACGGAGCCCTCGCCGTGGACGTCGGTGACGGTGTGGTTCCAGAGGAACTCGATCTTCGGGTTGGCGAACGCTCGGTCCTGCATGATCTTGCTGGCCCGCAGCTCGTCGCGCCGGTGGACGATGGTGACCTTGTCGGCGAACTTCGTCAGGAACGTCGCCTCCTCGATCGCCGAGTCGCCACCGCCGACCACGACGATGTTCTGACCACGGAAGAAGAAGCCGTCACACGTGGCGCAGGTGGACAGACCGTGCCCGAGCAGACGCGTTTCCGCCTCGAGCCCGAGCATCAGCGATCGTGCGCCGGTCGACACGATGATCGCGTCGGCCTGGTACAGGTCCTCGCGGACCCACACCTTGAAGGGACGCTCGGTGAGATCGACGCGAGTGACCTTCTCGGTCAGGAAGTCGGCGCCGAATCGTTCGGCCTGCTTGCGGAAGTTCATCATGAGCTCGGGGCCCATGATCCCGTCCGGGAAACCGGGAAAGTTCTCGACCTCGGTCGTGAGCATCAGTTGCCCGCCGGGCTGATCCGAGGTCGACGAGGGCTCACCTTCGATCACGAGCGGGGCGAGGTTGGCGCGGGCGGTGTAGATCGCGGCGGTGAGGCCGGCGGGACCGGACCCGACGATGATGACGTTTCGAACGTCGGACATGGTGGACTCCGTGGGTGTGCGGGGGCGTTCAGGTTGCGCTGGTGCGCTTCGACATCAGCAACAACCCGGCGAGCGACAAGATTCCCCCGACGATGAAGTAGCTGACGTACACGGCCCGCTCCCACGAGAGGAACAGGTTCAGCAGCGACTGCAGTCCGCGCGTGGCGAAGATCAGCAGCAGGACCAGCAGGGCGAAGCCGATGAAGGCGGCCAGGAGACCGAACACGACGCCGCGCACGACCACGATCGCGTTGTCGGTGGTCTTCTGGCGGACGGTGCCGACGAACTCGGTGATCTGGTCGGTGACCTCGTTGGCCCAGTTGTCGTCGGTCAGCGGATTCCCCGGCATGACATCGAGACTAGCCGCCATCGACCCGGGCCCCGCCAGATCCGTTCGGGTGATGGTGCTGGGATCCGGTCGGATCAGGGCGCATCGGTCACGGCTCGTCGAGATCGACGGCCGTCAGGACGAGGCACCCCTCGCGCTCGACGGCGTACACGATCCGGTTCACCTCGTCGACCTCGAGCAGGATCTCGCGCCGTTCGCCGTCGACGTCGAACAGTGCCACGCCCAGAACGTTGTAGAACTCGCACCGATACTCCGGCGTCGGGCCGAGTTCGCCGGCGTCGCGCTGGTCGAGCAGATACCACGCAGCGGACCGCAACTGGAGCGGGCCCACGATCGCGAGGTCGTCCTCGAAGTGCAGCGACGGGTCGTCGAGCGGCGGAACCTCGTCGAACCCGGCGCCGTCGTCGGCGCCGCCCATGTCGTCCGAGGCCGGCTCGTCCGCAGCCTCCTCGGCCGGCTCCTCGCCGCCGGCGGCCGGTTCGGATGCTGGTTCCTCGGCCATCTCGAGTGCCGTGTCCTCGTCGGCCTCGTCACCCGCCTGAGTCGAGAAGACGTCGTCGGCCATCTCCGACTCGGCGATCCGGTCATCGGCGGCGTCCGGCAGGTCGAGCGGCTCGTCGGCGGGTTCCTCGGCGGGTTCCTCGGCAGCGTCCTCCATGACCTCGGCGGTGGCGAAGTCGCCGTCGTCCTGGTCGTCGGCGCCTCGGGTGGCGACCGTGCCGACGACGCCGACCGCCACGACGAGCACCACGGCTGCGGCGGCGACGCCGAGCCACTGCGGGCTGGCGATCCTTCGCACGAACGGCACCACGACATCGTCCTGCGCCTCGTCGTGCTCGTCGACCTGCTCGTCGTGAGTCGCAGCGGCGCCGCCGAAGCGTTCGTGGTAGGCGGCCATCGCCGCACCGATCGCCGACTCGCGGGCGGTGTCGGAGGGTGGTTCGACGGCACCGAGCTCCACCCGCACGGCGCGCAACCGCTCGACCTCGGCCATGACGGCGGGGTCGGCCTCGGCGGCGCGCCGATCCTCGTCGGTGAGTTCACCGTCGAGGTAGGCGCTCGCGAGCGTGTCGGGATCGTGCATCATGGCGTGTCGGGGGGTCGTTCGACGCCGGTGGCGTCGTGATGTTCGTGCTGGTGTTCGTGCTGGTGTTCGTGGTGGTGTTCGTGGTGGTGTTCGTGGTGGTGTTCGCGAGTTGGACGTCCGGAGGGTGCCTCGCGGTTCCCGAGACGTTCGACCAGCATCCGCCTGCCACGCGCGATGCGCGACTTGACGGTACCGACCGGCACGCCCAGCTCGTTCGCGATCTCGGCGTAGTCGAGGTCGCCCACGTCACGCATCACGACGGGGATCCGGAAGTCGTCGGGCAGGGCGGCGAGCGCCTCGTCGATCGCCATCCGGTCGGCGACCGATTCGACCACCCGGTGGGACAGCTCGTCGGCCGGTTCGGGCGGTGAGGATCCGTCGTCGTCGGACACACTGTGCAGCTGTGGTCGCCGCTTGCGCTTGCGGAGTTCGTCCAGGGAGGTGTTCGTGGCGATTCGGTACGCCCAGGTGCCGAACGCCGATCGGCCGTCGAACTTGTCGAGGTTGTTGACGATGCGGATCATCGCCTCCTGCGCGGCGTCGTCGGCGTCACGGGTCGACCCGGCGATCCGGCGACACACGGCGTGGACGCGGTCGTAGTGCCGCCGTAACAGGGCGTCCATCGCCGCCGCGTCGCCTCGACGGGCGGCCGCGACGAGTTCGTCGTCCGGCCGATCGAACGTGGTCACGGCTGGTAGCTGACTTCTCCGAGCCGCCCCCGGTACGGGTTGGCGCTGGTGCAGGCATCGTCGGGACCCAACTCCTTCAGCCAGAGGAGCAGGTGCGTCGCCGCCACGTCGACGTCGGCGGTGACGGTCGCCGGGTCGTCGCCGAACTGGTTCTCGGCGGCGATGGTCCAGCCGCCTAGGTCGGCCGGCGCCGTCTGCTCGGTGGTGGCGTACACCTCGAGCTGATACGGCGCGTTGAGCGTGTCGACGCTCAACCGTCCGGCCGACGGCGACGAGAGGGTGAGGATGAGGCCGACGCCGCGCTTGCCGCCGAGGTACTGGTTGCTGTAGCACTCGGTCGGCCAGGCCGTCGCGGTGCTGTCGTCGGCGAGCGCGAGCGATGCCTGCCCGTCGTTCTCCGAGCCGTTGGTGCCGTCGGGGTCCCAGGCCCGGACGTCGACGATCGAGACCGGACCGGCGGCTTCGTTCGCCGCGTCGTCGTCGGTGCCGGCCGATGCCGAGCCGTCACCTGCGCCGGCCGGGTCGGCCGGGTCGCCTCCCTCGCTGCTCGCGCCCGTGTCGCCGGAGGGGACAATGGTGTCGATCGTGAGATCGTCGGCCGAGTCGCCACGGTTCAGTCCGACGAACAGTGCGACGGCGGTCACCAGCGCGATCACGACGAGCGTGCCGACGACGATCAGCGAGGGCGTCCAGCGTTGCGCGTCCTGGCGTGCCGGCGCACCGACCGGTACCGGCCCGGCCGGGGTGGTGTCGCGAGCAGCTGACGACGGGGAGGCACCTGCCGCTGTTGCGGCCGGGGTGCGATCGGCGCTGGTGACGGGCACGACGCCGCTGATGTGCGGGTCGCCGGGAACACCGGGGCCGGCACCCAGGGCGCGGGTCGGCGGGTTGGCGATGCGCGGCGGCGGTTCGGCCGGTGTGCCGTCGATCGGTGGGGGAGAGGTGTCGACCGCCAGCAGCGCGGCGCGCAGGTCGCTGCCGGTCTGGGGACGATGGGCGGGATTGCGCGCCAGCGTCTTGTGGATCAGGTTGACGAGACCGATCGGCAGCGTCGGACGCAGGTGTCCGAGATCGGTCGGGTCGCGCTGGAGGCGCGCCAAGGCGGTGTCGGCGTCGGTCTCGCCGAGGAACGGCACCCGGCCCGCGAGGCACTCGTACAACACGAGCGCCAGCGAGTAGAGGTCGGCGCGGCCGTCGAGCCGCCGCCCGCGCACCTGCTCGGGCGAGAGGTACTTGGCCGTTCCCATCATCACGTTGTCGCTCGTGAGATCTTCGTCGCCGGGCTGGAGTCCCTTGGCGATCCCGAAGTCGGTGAGGAGCACCCGACCATCGGACGTGACCAGGATGTTGCCCGGCTTGACGTCGCGGTGGACGAACCCGTTGCGATGGGCCTCGTCGAGCGCGCCCGCGATCGCGGCGCCGATGTGGATCGTGAGTTCGGGTCCGAGCCGCTTCTGACTGTCGAGCAGCTGTCGCAGGCTCTTGCCGTCGACGAGCTGCATCACGACCGCCTGGCGACCCTCGTGGGCGACGACGTCGTGGACACCGACGATGTTGGGGTGATTGAGTCGGGCGACGGCGATCGCCTCGCGGCGGAAGCGTTCGGCGACGACGGGATCGCTGGCCAGGTTGGTCTTCAACCACTTGACGGCGACGCGCCGGTCGAGGTCGGTGTCGGTCGCGACCCACACCTCGGCCATGCCACCCTGACCGATGCGGCGCTCGAGCCGATACCGGCCCGCGAGCAGCTCACCGACGGGTGTGCGAGGTGGGGGAGCTGCAGCTGACGCCATGATCGGTCGCCACGCTAGTGGGCGATGGCGCCACCATCAGGGCAATCACGGGTGGTCGCGCGATTCGTCCGGCTGTTCCCGGCCGCGTTCGTCGAAGGGCTCAGGATCGTGCTCAGGAGCTGAACGCAACGCCGATGGTGCCCTGGCCGGCGTGGGTACCGATCACGGGGCCGATGTCGCCGATCACGATCTCACCGGCGTAGTGCGGCTGGAGCATCGCGACGAACTCGTCGACGTCGTCGCACGCGGCGTGGAGCACCGCGAGGTCGTGGACGTCGTCGCCGTACGAGGCGACCTTGTCGACGAGGAACTTGAGCGCCTTCGAACGGGTGCGCTGCTTGCCGGCCTGCGCGACCTCGCCGTCGACGACCTCGACGATCGGCTTGATGGAGAGGGCGGTGGCCAGCAGTGCCTTCGCGCCACCGATGCGGCCGCCCTTCTTCAAGTTGTCGAGCGTGTCGAGGGCGCCGAACACGTGGGTGCGCTCGGCACGATCGGTCGCCTGTTGCTCGATCTCGTCGAGGGTGGCGCCCTCGGCGGCGCTGCGGGCGGCGGCGATCACCATCGTCCCGACGCCGAGCGTGACGCTGCGGCTGTCGACGACACGCACGTCGACCACGTCGGACACCGAGCGGGCCGCCAGCTGGGCGCTCTGCATCGTCGCCGACAGCTTGCCCGAGAGCGAGATGACGACGATGCCGGTCGCGCCGTCGTCGCCCAGTTCGCGGTACACGGTCTCGAACTGGCCGGGAGCGGGCGCCGCGGTCTCGGGCAACGTGTCCTGGGCGGCGCAGCGGCGCCAGAACTCCTCGGTCGAGAGCTGCTCACGGTCGATGAACTCCTCGTCGCCGAAGCGGATCGAGAGGGGGACGACGCGCACCCCGAGCTCGGAGACGACCGACTCGGGCAGGTCGCAGGACGAATCGGTGACGATACGGACGTTCACGGGGGCCGCAGCCTACTCCGGTTCGGCCGTTGCTGTCTCGGGCACGGCGCGCGACGAATCGGCGGGGGTCGCGTCGCGCCCGTTGGTGCCGAGGCGGTCGGGCCGCGTCGGAGTCGGGTCCCCGGGCGCGTCCAGGTCGGTGTCGCCATCCTGAACGTCATGGTCGGCGTCGCGGTCCTGAACGTCATGGTCGTCGCGGGGGTCGGCGTCGCGGTCGTGAACGTCATGGTCGTCGCGGGGGTCGGTGTCGCGGTCGTGAACGTCATGGTCGTCGCGGGGGTCGGTGTCGCCGTTGGCGGGGTGGCGGTTGGCGGCTCGCTCGATCCGTTGGGCGCGTCGGCGGCGGAAGTAGCTGTACCACCACGAGAGCAGCACCAGCACCGCGCCG
>NZZV01000130.1 GCA_002698945.1 Acidimicrobiaceae bacterium | reverse complement strand
GTGGCTCGAGCGTGAGGCGTGCTTCGTGCGGCGGGGCACGAACAACCGGAAGGCTCGCGTCGACCCGGCGGAGTTCGGCACGCGCCGGATGGTGGCCGAAGGTTTCGTCGCGGCGCAGTTCCCTCATCGCACATCACGAATGGGCGATCCGCACCTCCACTGGCATGTCCTGGTCGCGAACACGGCCCGTGGGATCGACGGACGCTGGACTGCGCTCGACTCGCTGCGATGGACCGGGTCGTCCTGGCGCAGCCGGGCGAACACCGGGTACGGGTCGCGCACGTGGTCCGGGTTGCGCAAATCGAAGTCGATCACGTCGTGTTCCCCTCCCTGCCCCATCGGTGAACGATGATAAGCCATCCCTCCACGC
Source organism: Acidimicrobiaceae bacterium (assembly GCA_002698945.1). Classification (GTDB taxonomy): domain Bacteria; phylum Actinomycetota; class Acidimicrobiia; order Acidimicrobiales; family Ilumatobacteraceae; genus Ilumatobacter. Next base: position 10,247 of record NZZV01000130.1, on the reverse strand, counting down.
CACGCGTCGTGAGGGTGGGTCTCTCATCGTTGATCGTCTCGTGGAGCCGGCCCGAACCGGCCGAAGGCGTACGCAGCGATGGTTGCGCCCATCGCCTGATCGACGAACACCCGTCGGCCGATGTCGTCGCCGGCTGCTCCTGCGGTGACCATGAGCGGCAGGAGGTGCTCTTCTCGCGGGTGAGCGAGTCGAGCGGCCGGGGCCATCTCCCAATCGGTCAAGAGTTGCCGGCGCTGTTCGGGACGAGCCTCACACGCCGAGGTGAGCCAGGTGTCGAAGACCGACGAGATGTGTGCCGCCTGCTGCGTCATGAACGCTGCCATGTTGTGAAAACTGAGCCCGCTGCCGAGGATCAGCGTCCCCTCGCGTCGCAACGGTGCGAGCGCTTCGCCGAGGTCGAGGTGGAAGGCGGCGCCGAGGTCGGACCGCAACGAGACCTGCACGACGGGAATGTCAGCGTCGGGGTACATCAACAGCAGCGGCACGAAGACGCCGTGGTCGAAACCGCGTTCGTCGTCGAATCGATGCGCGATCCGCGCGTCGGCGAGCAGTTCGCCGATGCGTCGACCCAGCGCGGGTGAACCTGGCGCCGGGTACGTGAGCTCGTAGGTGTGAGGTGGGAATCCGTAGTAGTCATAGAGCAGCGGCGGTCGCTCGGCGGTGCTGACCTCGATGACCTCACCCTCGTGATGCCCCGAGATCACGACGATGGACTCGGGCCGCACGCCGATCGTCTCGGGGAACGATCTGAGGAACTGGGCCAAGCGATCCCACGTGTCGCGGGGACCCATGGTCCACTCCATGAAGAAGCACGGACCACCGCCATGCGGAATGAACACCGAAGGAAGTGGAGGTGGGTCGATGTCGGTCGGGTCGTTCATGAGGTCTCCGTCAGGACCCGGGGAACATCTGACGAAGCCAGCCATGACCACTAGGATAGTTGAGAGTTCAATCAGATTCACACGCGAGCAAGGGAGTCCCCATGCAAGAAGTGCCGACCACCCCGCACCCGGAGCCCGGCCTGTGGCTCGTCGACCCGAGCAAGTCGACCATCGAGTTCCGGACCAGGAACTTCATCGGAATGAAGGTCGAAGGGCGCTTCACCGATGTCGACGGCGCCGTCGAGGTCGCCGACGCCGCCGACGAATCGTCGATCCGGGTGTCGATCCCGGTCAATGGGGTCGACAGCGGAAGCCGGATGCGTGATCGGGACCTGTTGAAGAAGTCGGTGTTCCATGCCGACCAGTGGCCCCACATTCGCTTCGAGAGCACCGACATCCGCGCCGCCAGTCACGGCCAGTTCACGATCACCGGCACCCTGCGCGTCCGCGACCGGACCAGGACCGTCGAGGTCACGGCGGGCGAATCGCAGTCTGCTCCCGGCGAGCACCACTACACGGCCACATCTCGCGTCAACCCCCGCGAGTTCGGCATCACCCATCCGTTCATCCGTCGCGACGTCGAGATCGCGATCGACGTATGGCTCGAACGGGCCGACGGGTGAGCGACGACCGCACCGTCCTTCGCGACGAGCCACATGACGGTGTCCGCTGGCTGAACGCCGACGAGCAGGCAACGTGGCGGGCGTTGCTGCTGTGCTACCAGCTTCTCGATGAGGCCCTCGACCGGCAGCTCCAACACGACGCGGGGATGCCCCACAGCCACTACGCGATCATCGCTGCTCTCTCCGAGGCCCCCGGCAGCGCGATGCGCATGAGCGAACTGGCTGCGATGCTCCGATTCTCGCCCAGCCGGATGACCCACGCCGTCGCCAGTCTCGAACGGAAGGGATGGGCAGCCCGCGCCCGCTGCCCCGAGGATGGTCGCGGCCAGTTCGCAGCCCTCACCGCCCACGGCCGGATGGTGCTCGAGCGGGCGGCGCCGGGCCACATCGCCGAGGTGCGTCGCCGCATCTTCGATCGACTGACCTCGACCCAGCAACGCCAACTGCGTGGCATCTGCGACACCATCCTCGACGGACTCGACCCCAGCTCGCACGCCAGCCCCCACCGGCCGACGAGGATCAGCGACACGTCAGCTTGAGACCTACCGGCAATTCGTCGACGTCGATCCCCCGACCCGGGTCAGGTTGCCCGGCCGATGTCCGCCTCGACCTGGTCGCGGACGGCGCGCTTCAGAATCTTGCCGGTTGCTCCCCGAGGGAGATGGTCGACGAGCTCGATGCGTTTCGGCACCTCGAAACCGGCGAGGCGCGATCGGCAGAAGTCGATGAGTGTCTCCTCGCTGACCGGTCGCCGGGGGACGACGACACCGCAGACGATCTCGCCCCAGCGTTCGTGTGGGACGCCGACCACGCACACCTCGGAGACGTCGGGATGCTCCCCGAGCACGTTCTCGACGACGACCGGATACACGTTATAGCCGCCGGTGATGATCATGAACTGCTTCCGGTCGACGAGGTACAGATGCTGGTCGTCGTCGAAACGTCCGAGGTCTCCGGTGTGAAGCCAACCGTCCTTGAGGGCCTCAGCGGTCTGCTCCTCGAGGCCGAGATAGCCCATCATCGTCGTCGCCGACCGGATGCAGATCTCGCCCACCTCACCCGGCGGGAGCGGGTGCCCGTCCTCGGTGAGTACCGCCACCTCGGTGTGCAGGGTCGGACGACCGCACGAGGTGAGGAGCTCGGGCCTGCCCTCGAGTGCGTCCAAGTGTTCGGCGTGGTGCAGGATCGTGAACCAGCCGCCCACACCCTCTGTGGAACCGTACCACTGCTGGAGCTCGCATCCGAAGCCGTCGATGGCTCGCTTGACGAGGGCTGGCGTCGCCGGTGCAGAGCCGTAGATGACGAGTCGGAGGCGGGACAGGTCGCAGCGGGGGAGCTCGTCATGGGCCAACAAGTCACCCATCATCGTCGGAACGAGCAGCACGCTCGTCACGCCGTACTGCTCCATCAGGCGGAGCACCTCTGCTGGGTCGAACCGCTCGGCCAACACGATCGTCGCCCCGTTGAAGACGTTGAAGGTAGCCAGCAGGATCGGCACACCAGCGGCTGGGAGACAGTGCAAGAACACGTCGTCGTTGCGCATGCCCGCTTGGAACCAGGTGTTGAGCTGGGCGGCGACGACTGCTCCGTGGCTCCAGATGGCGCCCTTCGGCAGGCCGGTCGATCCGGTCGTGTAGGAGTAGGCGATCGGATCCATGTGGGTGAGTTCACCGAGCTCTGGCGCGGCGGTCGCGTCCGCGAGAAAGGATTCGTACTCGACGTCGAGTTCATGGGTGCCCACACCGATCACGAGCTGCAGCGAGGGCAGCTCGTCATCGACGCGACGAATCGACTGCAAGCACGAGACGTGCACGATGAGCACTTTCACGCCGGCGTCATTGATGATGTGCGCGATCTCACGAGGCGCGTAGCGGTAGTTGATGCCGGTGCGGATCGAGCCGATCAGCGCCGACGCGAACCAGAGCTCCACGGTCTCGTGCCCGTCAGGGCCGAGCGTGGCAACGACATCTCCCCGTCCGACTCCCGCAGCCTGTAGCGCGCTCGCCAGTCGACGCGATCGTTGTTCGACCGTGGCCCAATCGCGAGCCTCCCCGTGCGATATGTACGCGACCCGGTTCGGCCAGCTCGTGGCGTTGCGACGCAGGTACTCACGCGTCAGCATCACCGAACCCCGTTCCGTATGATCGCGACTCCAGTGCTGCGCGGGGCGGATCCGCCGCGGCGCATCTCCCTGATCGTCCAGGTGTCGACGGCCGCCTGGCTCCGACCGCTTCGTGTGCAACGTTGCACCTGCTCGCTCCTTTCCTCGCTCGAACACGATGAGTCTCGCGCCCTCGCCTGACCGGTCGGTCGGTGCGGCACTCCCCGCAGACGTAGCACGTACCGGTCTTCGGAAGCGAGTCGAACACGATCGTCGGCCACCTGAACAGGTTGCTGCGCATGGGCCCGGAACGCTACGGGCGTCGAACCGACGCTTCGGCTGGACGAGTCGACGTGGCGCCGTTATACTACCGAACGGTCGGTGACAATAGGCGTATGGCACGTTCGGTGACAGAACGCGCTGGCACGTACGAGGGGGCAGCATGTGGAAGGACCAGCATCGAACGATCATCGGCGATCTGCCGCGCATCCATGCTCGTCGTCACCACGGAAGCGTCGCCTACATCGACGGCGCACGAACGCTCAGCTGGGGTGAACTCGACGATCGGGTGAACCGCCTGGCTCACGGACTCGCAGATCGATTCGGTGTTCGGGCGGGGGACCGCGTCGCGATCCTCGCCAACAACTGCTTCCAGTTCCCTGAGGTGGTTTTCACCAGTTCTCGGCTTGGCGCGATCTCGACCGGCTTGAACACCAGGCACCACGTCAACGAGATGATCGCGCAGATGGTCGACAGCGGGTCGAAACTGCTGGTCGTCGGGGAGGGGTTCGACGACGTCGGGGCCGAGATCGTCGCCAAGACGGACGCGGAGATCCTCTTCATCTCGGGCGGGGACTACGAGCAACTGATCAAGACGTCGGACTCGACGGAGATCGCTCCCCACGGCGACGCCGATGCACCGTACGCTCTGACGTACACCTCGGGCACCACGGGTGAACCGAAGGGGGCCATGATCACCAGCGCCGGCGAGATCGCCTACGCACAGTCGCTGGCGTGGGCCGCCGAATCGAGACGTGAGGACGTCTGCCTCATCGTGACCCCGATGTTCCACAAGGGCGGGCAGTTCTCGATGATGCACCCCGCCTATCTGGGGCTCCCGTCGATCATCGTCAGGACACCGGACCCGGACACGATCTTCGAGGCGATCGAAGTCCACCGCGCGACCTGTGCCGTCTTCGTGCCCACCATCATGCAGATGCTGGTCGACGCTCGCGGGCGGGACGCGAACGCAGGTCGCGACATCTCCTCGATCCGTCACATCCTGTACGGTTCGAATCCGATCAGCGTCGAATTGCTGCGCGCGTTCGCCGAGATGTTCCGGTGCTCGCTCAGCCAGATCGGAGGCGTCGGTACCGAGGGCGGGATCGCGTTGGTGCTCGATCGTCTCGATCACGAGGCGGCGCTCGCCGACCCCTCCGTCGCTCACCGGCTTCGTTCGTGCGGTCGCGTTCAAGCGGGCTTCGAGATGCGGATCGTGGACGAGGACGATCAGGACGTCGCCGCCGGCGAGGTCGGCGAGATGGTCTTCCGTGGCAACTCGTTCATTCCGGGCTACTGGAACCGCCCGGAACAGAGCGACCGCCTGTGGCGGGGCGGTTGGCTGCACTCCGGTGACATCGGTCGCGTCGACGAGGACGGATACGTCTACTACGTCGACCGAAAGGCGGGGAGGATCAAGAGCGGGGGCGAGACCGTGTACGCCCGAGAAGTGGAAGCAGTCATTCGCCAGCATCGATCCATCCGCGAAGTGTGCGTCACGGGGATCCCACATCGGACTTGGGGGGAAGCGGTGTCCGCCGTTGTCGAAGCCGTCCCGGGTCACACCGTCGACAGCGAGGAGCTCAGCGCCTTCGTGCGTGAGCACCTCGCGGGTTACAAGGTTCCCAAGCGGATCACGGTAGTCGACGAACTTCCTCGGACTGCGCTGGGAAAGATCGCCGTCGGTGAGGTCAAGTTGATGGCCCAGCGCGCTGCGGAAGGTGACCCACGATGGAATATCTGATCGACACGTTCTTCGACGAGCTCGAGCTCGGTGCTCGCCAGGAGACGCACGGGCGCACGATCACCGAGGCCGACATCGTGAACTGGTGTGCCCTGACGGGCGATTGGTTCGTGCTCCATTCCGACAAGGAGTACGCCGCTGCGTCGATGTTCCGCCAGAGGATCGCGCCGGGCATGATGATCGTCGCGTTCACCGGAGGGCTCTGTGTCCCGCCCATTTCCGATGCGATCGTCGCGAACTACGGCTCCGACCGGATTCGATATCCGCATCCGACCTTCATCGGAGACACCGTCCATGCAGAGGTCGAAGTCGTCGATCTGAGGGAACGCGACGACGAGACAGGCATCGCGACGTTTCGGATCGACATGATCTCACAAGAAGGCGACACGGTTATGTCGAGCCGGCTGAGCGTTCTGCTGAAGCGACGCCGCGATGATTGAGTACGAGCTGAACGGCGACATCGCCCAGATCCGCCTGTCCGCTCCAGAGCGTCTCAACGCGATCGACGCACATGGATTCGAGCGCTTGCTCGATGCGTTCGAGCGAGCGCAGCGCAGCGATGCCCGTGTCGTGCTGTTGACGGGAGCCGGGCGCTCGTTCTGCGCTGGACGCGACGCACGCGAGCTCGACCCCGACGCCGAGGTCCCCGGAGACGTCCTGCGCCGGACGTTCAACGCGCTGGTCGCCAAGATCAGCGGGCTGTCTGTTCCCACGATTGCCGCCGTCCAAGGGGACTGTCTCGGTGCCGGAACAGGGATCGCGCTCGCTTGCGATCTCGTGATTGCCGCCGAGGATGCTCGGTTCGCTTCACCATTCGGGAGACTCGGTGCCGTTCCCGACTCGGGATTCCATTGGTTCGTCACGACGCGCATCGGCGCCGCGATCGCCAAGGACATGATCCTGACGGGCAGGACACTGTCCGGACGCGACGCGGCAGGCGCTGGTTTGATCGCCAGGGCGGTCTCGGCCGACGAGCTCGCCGAGGCTGCGTACGCGTTGGCCCTCGAAGTGGCGCAGGGCCCGACGGTGGCACTGCAGCTCTCCATGCGACTCGTCGACATGGCAGCAGCTGGCGCCTCGCTCGCCGACGTGCTCGACGGCGAGGCGAACGCTCAGAACCGAGCGTTCGCTACCGACGACCTTCGTGAAGGACTCGCCGCGTTCCGAGAGCGTCGGGCACCAAAGTTCACTGGCCGCTAGCGATCGAACCCGACCGTCCGGTGACCGGGGTCGCAACACACATTTCCACGTACCTGCAACGACAACACACGGAGAAGAACCATGAAGAAGTACACATCCGTCCTGCTCGGGCTCGCCCTCATCGCTGGCGCATGCGGAGGCGACGATGACGACACATCGGACACGGGATCGTCGACGACCGCCGACGACGCACCAGCCGACGACGCACCAGCCGACGACGCACCAGCCGACGACGCACCAGCCGACGACGCACCAGCCGACAGCGAGTCGACACCGTACAAGATCGGTGTGATCATCGAGGAGACGGGAAACGCGGCCGTCTTCAACGAGCCGACCCACCAGGGTATCGACGTCGCGATGGCCGAACTCGAGGCGGCCGGTCAGCGTTTCGAAGTGGTCACCTGTGATGGTGCGTCCGACCCGCAGACGGCGCTGTCGTGTTACGACCGCTTGGTCGATCGCGATGGAGCGGACGCGGTGCTCGGACCCACGGTGTCGGCGAGCGGAATCGCGATCACGCCGCGGGTCAACGAGGACGGCATCATCAACTACTACCTCGGTGGCGGGTACGGCGGCCGTGACATGGAGGGCAACCCCACACAGTTCGGCGCCCACGCCACCAACACCGACGTGCTGACAGCGATCTGGAGTTGGGCGGAGAAGCAAGGCATGGAGGACGTCTACATGATCTCCACTGCGGATGCGACCGGCCAGGCGTGCCGCGACTTCTTCGACGAAGAGCAGTTCGCCGACACCCGCGCCGGACTCGAGATCCTCGGTCAGGACGAGATGGCGATCGATGCGCAAACAGCGGCACCTCAGATGGCGCAGGTGCCTGCCGACGCAGACCTGCTCATCCTGTGTGCAACGGGAGGTGCCGGTGTGGTTCTGGCAGCGTCGTACGCCCAAGCCGGGCTCGAGATGCCGGCGATGAAGCTGCACTCGCAGGCGCTGCCAGCGATCGAGCAAGCGCTGGTCGGCGTGATTCCAGATGACCAGGTGTATGTAGCGGGCTTCTGTCCCATGGCTGCAGCGAAAGGTGAACTCGAGCCTGGCTATGTGTGCTCCGAAAGCACGTTGGCGTTCACGGAGCGCCTCAGGGAGCTCTTCCCGGAGGCGGACCCGACCTTCCTGAGCGCAGGTACGTACGACGCCCTCATGCAGGTCGCGATGGCGGTTGACGAGGTCGGCACCGATCCAGAGGCGATGGCCGACTGGATGGAATCACAAAGCGGACTGCCGGGGGCAAATGGTGTCTACAACTTCGGGCCGGAGCTTCACCGCGGAATGGGCCCGGAATCGGTGATCATCGGGGTCTGGCGGGGCGACGGTTTCTATCTGGACAGCATGAACGACATGCCCTTGGTCGAGAACTGAGGCTCGGCGAACCTTCTCACTCATGCAACTCTTCCTATCAGTCGTGACGTCAGGCCTGGTCAATGGCTTGATCTACGCGCTCGTCGGCTTGGCGTTCGTCCTCATCTTTCGGGTCGACGGGGTGATCAACCTCGCGCTCGGCGAGTGCGTCATGCTCGGTGCGCTCTTCGGCTACAGCCTCGTGAGCGACTTCGGGCTTCCGCTCGTGGTCGGCGCGGCCGGTGCACTCGCGCTCGGTGGTGGCATCGGTGCCACCACCGAGCTCGCGGTGCTCCGCACGCTGGGGAACCGGGACCCGCTGCGAATGATGATCTTGACGTTCGGGATCGCGTTGGTTCTGCAGAACGTCGCACGACGGATCTGGTCGACCGATCTCTACTCGATCGGGGGTTTCCCCGGCGTGCCCGCCGTCATCAGGATCATCTACGACCGGACCGTGGTTCAAGGACAAGCCGTCTGGGTCGCCGCGTTCGCTGCGTTCGTGTTCGGGATCTGGGCTGTTGTGCTGCGTATCACGTCCATGGGGCGGGAGCTGAGAGCAGTCAGCGACGACCGCGAGATGGCCGAAGCGGTCGGCGTCCCATCCCGGCGACTCGTGCTCGGTGCCTACGTCGTGGGATGCGGACTCGCAGCGTTGCTCGGATTCTTCGTCCTCCCACTGATCTTCTTCACGTATGCGGGCGGAACGCTGCTCGGCTTGAAGGGTCTCGTCGCCGCTCTCGTCGGCGGTCTCTACCGTCCGTTGGGTCCATTGGCTGGTGGACTGTTGCTAGGGATTGGAGAAGCAGCGACCGCTGGCTATTACAGCGCCGACTGGAAAGACGTCAGCGTCTTCGCGGTCCTGATCACGGTGCTCTTGGTGCGACCGAACGGCATCCTTCCCGAGGTGCGGTCGACATGACGACGTGGCGGACCTGGGCGTCGACCGTCGGCGGCGTGATCGGTACGGCGGTGGTCGCTTATTTGATCATCGTCGAAGTCCTGGGACAGGGCTACAACACGAAGAACATGGCACTGGTCGGCGCGTACGCGTTCGCCGTCATCGGGCTCTGTCTCGCTCTCGGTGTCATGCACCTGTTCAGCCTGGCGCACGCGTTCTTCTTCGGTGCCGGAGCGTATGTCTACGCAATCCTCGCCGGCGACACCGGTTGGCCCACGTGGGCGGCAGCCATGGTTGCGGTGGCCTTCAGCGGTGTGATCGCTCTCGTTGCCGGGCGAGTCCTCCTGCGCCTCGAAGGGTTCTACTTCGCGGTCGCGACGCTCGGTATGACGTTGATCGGCGAGAACATCTTGTTCGTTCTCCGGGACGTGACGGGCGGTGACGACGGGCTGTCGGCACCCGCCTTGTCGGCGTTCGGTCATCAGGTCGACACGCCGACACGGTCGTACGTGTTGGTGACCGTGGCACTGGCGATCGGACTCGCCGTGGGGCTCAACGTGCGCCGTTCGCCGCGCGGGCGTGCGGCACGAGCGGTCGCTACCGACGAACTCATGGCAGCCTCGAACGGCATCGACGTCGTCCGGGCGAAGTCCGACATGTTCGTGTTGTCGGCGGTCTACGGGAGCCTCGGCGGTGTCCTGTACGCGTCGAGCACGGGCTTCGTCTTCCCCTCGATCGCCAACATCTCCACCACGCTCGAGTTCGTCGTTGCCGTCATCGCAGGTGGTTCCGGCTCGATCGTCGGCGCCGTCATCGTCATCTCAGTTCTCCACTGGCTTCCGATCGCCTTCGAGATCGTCGAGGACTACCTCGAGATGATCTACGGAGCTGTTCTCGTCGTGGTCATCGTCGGAACATCGCGCCTGGGCAACCGGCAACGCTTGCCCGCCACGCTGTCTCGGATTCGTGTTCGCCCCGCTCGGAACCGCCCCCACACAGAGCCGCCGTCGGATGCCGGCCCGGCACTTCGACACCAGGAGGCTTCGTCGCGGTGAGTGGACTCTCACTCCAGCACGTCACCGTTAGATACGGTGAGATGATCGCCGTCGACGATGTCTCCCTCGACGCGCCGATCGGTCGCATCGTGAGTCTCGTCGGTCCG
>NZZV01000129.1 GCA_002698945.1 Acidimicrobiaceae bacterium | reverse complement strand
GGGCAGGAAAGAAGCGCCGCAGCGCGAGGGAGACATACACCAGTGCCACCAGGACCGGCACCTCGATCAGCGGGCCGACGACACCGGCCAGCGCCTGGCCCGAGGTGACCCCGAACACGCCGATCGACACGGCGATCGCGAGTTCGAAGTTGTTGCCGGCAGCCGTGAACGCGATCGACGTGTTGCGCTCGTACGGCATGCCCATCTTCAAGCCGGCAGCGAACGAACCGAACCACATCAACGCGAAGTAGACGAGCAGCGGGATGGCGATCCGGGCGACGTCCCAGGGCCGGTCGGTGATCTGCTCGCCCTGGAGCGCGAACAGGATCACGATCGTGAACAGCAGCCCGTACAGGGCGACCGGGCCGATGCGTGGCAGGAACCGTTCCTCGTACCACTCGACACCCTTGACCCGCTCGCCGATGGTGCGGGTCAGGAATCCGGCGAGCAACGGGATGCCGAGGAAGATCAGCACCGACTTGGCGATCTCCCAGACCGTCACGTCGATGCCGTCGCTGTCGAGTCCGAGCCAGCCCGGGAGCAGCTCGAGATACAGGTAGCCGAGGAGCGAGTAGGCGACGATCTGGAACAGCGAGTTGATCGCGACCAGCACGGCGGCGAGCTCGCGACTGCCGCACGCGAGGTCGTTCCAGATCAGGACCATCGCGATGCAGCGGGCGAGCCCGACGATGATGAGCCCGGTCCGGTACTCGGGGAGATCGGGCAAGAGCAGCCACGCCAGAGCGAACATCAGCGCCGGCCCGATCAGCCAGTTGAGTACCAGTGACATCACGAGCGACTGCCGGTCGAGCGATTCCCCGATCCGGGTGTACCGCACCTTGGCCAGCACCGGATACATCATCGCCAGCAGACCGATCGCGATCGGGAGCGAGACCGTGTCGATCTTGATCGCGTCGAGGGTGTCGTCGAGGTCTGGGATCGCCCCACCGAGCACGATCCCCGTGATCATCGCCACCCCGATCCACACCGGCAAGAACCGATCGAGCGTCGAGAGCCGAGCCGGGACGTCGGGAGGGGATGTGACGTGGGTGTCGGTCATCTCGGTGGCCTCGACGGGAGCACGTCGCGGGCGGGAGCATCGCTTCGATGCAGGTCGATACGTTACCCGAACGCTTCGACCCTGGTCAATACGACCCGTCCGTTCATGTCGCGCTCAGTTCCGTCTTGTCGAACTCAGCGCGACATGGACGAGAGAACGACCAAGGCCGGTCCTCGCGGACCGGCCTTCGTCAGTGTCTGGTCGGGGTGAGAGGATTTGAACCTCCGGCCTCGTCGTCCCGAACGACGCGCGCTAACCAAGCTGCGCCACACCCCGTGGCGGTGGACGATCCTATCCCGCGTTGGCGGTTTCTTCCTCGGCGGTTGCCGGATCTTCTTCGTCCGTGTCGGCCTCGTCGGCGTCGGCGTTCTCCACGACCGCGGGTACCGGCGGGAGGGGGACACCCTCGTGGTACGTCTCGCCGGCCAGCGCGGCGTTCATCGCCCGGCGCAGGCGCAGGGCGTCGAGCGGCTTGATGACCCAAGCCTCGGCGTCGGAGCGCTGGGCGATGTACACGTCCGCGTCGCGGTCGAGCAGCATGACGACCGGTAGGTGCGGGAGTGCGCCGGCCGACTCGTCATTGCGGAGTGCCAGCGTGATCGCGAAGCCGCCCATCGTGCCGACCTGCAAGTCGGTGATGACCAGGTCGGGTTCGCGCTCGCCGGCGACCTCGGCGACCAGCTGGCCGCTGCGGACGACGGTGAACTTCGTGTCGGGACCGCCGAGCGCGGCCGTGACCTCGTCGACGATCCAGTTGGCGTCGGTGGCGAGCAAGATGTGCACGGCCACGACGTTACCCGGCGCCCGTGATCGACGACCAACGAGTCCGGCAAGGCCAGAGTCGGATGAGGTCAGACCCCAACCGACGGGCATGTTCGGATCTTGGCTTTCGCATGGTCGGTTGGGGTCTGACCTCATCCGACGGCGAAGAGGTACCGGCCGAGGTGGTCGAGGGAGTCGAGGTCGTGGACATCGGTCGGCAGCAGCGGCACGTCGACGACCGGAGCGCCGGTGTGGCCGAGCAGTGCCTCGACCTCGGCCCGCTCGCGCTCGGCGACCTCGCGCAGAGCGGCGAGGTTCGCCCAGGTGGCGGCGAGCTCGGCGCGGCCGGAGTCGGCTGCCGCGTCGGCACGCTTGCGGGCGTCGGCGACGGAACCATCGCCGAAACGAGGGTGCACCCGGTTGACGACGGTCGTGGCGACCCCGTATCCCCGTTCGCTCAGCTGGTCGGCGAACCAGGCGGCCTCCACGAGGGCGTCGCGTTGTGGCGAAGTCACCAATACGAACTCGGTGCCGGTGGCCCGCAGCAGCGTGGCGACGGCGTCGGCCCGCTCGCGGAATCCGACCTCCATGCCGGCGAAGGTCTGGAAGAACGCCACGGCGTCGCCGAGCACGTCGGAGCCAACCACCTTGCCGATCAGGCGCAGCATCGGCTGGGTCGCAGCGCCGAAGACCTTCAGCCCGGTCCGGGTCGGCAGCATCATCAGCTTGAACGCCTTGTGGTCGAGGAACCGCGTCAGCACCCCCGGTGCCTCGAGGAACTCGATCGCGTTCCGGCTCGGCGGGGTGTCGACCACGACGAGGTCGAACCGCTCGTCAGTGTGCAGCTCGTACAACGCCTCGGACGCCATGTACTCCTGGGTGCCGCTCAGTGCGGTCGCCATGTTGCGGTAGAACGCGTTGGCGACGATCCGGTCGGCCTGGTCGGGGTCGGCGGCGTTCGCGCGCACGACGCGCTCGAACATCGCCGGGGCGTCGAGCATCATCGCCCACATTTCCCCGTCGCCGACATCCACCGGGAGCTGCTGCGGTTCGCCGGAGAGACCGTCGCGCAGGCCGAGTGCATCGGCGAGGCGACGGGCCGGATCGATCGTGACGACGACGACACGTCGCCCGCCTCGTGCCGCCTCCAGTCCGATCGCTGCCGCGGTCGTCGTCTTGCCGACGCCGCCCGATCCGCAGCACACGACCACCGATGACCGACCGACGACGTCACCGAGCACCGTCACGTCGAGGACTCCGACGAGGACTCCGGGGCCTCGGGCGTCGTCTCGAGCGCGGCGGCGAGGTCGGCGATGTCGGTCGGCCCGAGATCGGCCACGGGGCGCCAGGGGAGGCGGATCACGGTCGCGAACTCGTCGGTGACGCGGGCCAGCTCGTCCGCTTGCACCGCGATCCGTTCGCGCCGGAACGCAGCGGCGGCGCGCGCGTCGTCGATCTGGACGGTCGCCCGCCCGAAGTCGACGTCGGCAGGATCGGGCGGCTCGGGCCCCTCGTCGAGCCGGTTCACGACCACCGGACCCAATCCGGCGCCGACCCGGCACCGGATCGCCGACGCGGTCTCCAGCAACTCGTTGACCGGGGTCGACTCGGGAAGCGTGACCAGCACGATCGAACAGCGGGCCGGGTCGGCCAACATCGCCAGCACGTCCTCGGCCTGCTCGGCGACCGGCCCGCTGCTCACCGCATCACGGAGTCCCGCCGGGGTGGTCAGGAACGTGACGGCGTGCCCGGCCGCGGGCCCGTCGACGACGATCAGGTCCCACTCGCCCGAACGCTCCAGCTGCTTGATCTTGCCGAGCACCACGAGGTCGTCGATGCCTGGAGCGGCCGTCCCGATCACCTCGATCACCCCCGTCTTGGTCAGCCGTTTGGCGATCCGACGGAAACCGTGGTCGAGCAGGTACTCCTCGAGCGAGGTCGACGCCGAGATGTGACGCACCTCGACGTCGGACAGCCAGCCGTCGAGCGTGGGCTTGCCGTCGAGTTCGACCACGAGCACACGCCGGCCCGCATCGGCTGCCGCGCGCGCCAGAACTGCCGTTACCGTGGTCTTGCCGACTCCGCCCTTGCCGGCCACCACGACGAGTCTCGAGGTGATCAGCGGGCCGAGCGGGTTCGAGTTCGTCTCCACATCTCCGTCCGACATCCGAAAGGCACCTCGTTGCGCAGACTACTGATCGCCCTGCTCGGCGCCATCGCCGCCTCGATCGTGCTCGCCGCACCCGCCGCCGCTCAAACCGACGACGGCGAGCCGACGCCGGAGGCGGATCGTGAGATCACCGCTCCCGACGTCGACATCCTCCAGGTCGACGGACTGTTCGACGACATCGTGGTCGACGAGATCATCCGATCGATCGACCGTGCCGTCGACAACGGCAGCCAGGCACTCGTGCTGCAGACGAACTCGCGTGGTGCCGTCGTGTCCGACGAGCGAATGGTCGAGCTGATGCGCGCCGTCGACGAGGCCCCCGTCCCGGTCGGCATCTGGGTCGGTCAGTCGGGTGCTCGCCTCTACGGAACGCCGGCCCAGCTGCTGGTCGTGGCCGACGTCACCGGGATGGCACCCGGATCGAGGGTGGGGAACGTCGGCCCGCCGCTCAGCGACGAGTTCCCGCTCGGCCCGGGCCTGAGTGCGCTGCGCGACACCACGGTCGGCCTGTCCGACGCCCGCGAACTCGCGATCTTCAAGCAGCGCATCTCCGATGAGGGCATCGCGACGCCGCTCAACATGCTCGATGCCCTCGACGGCTACGTCGAAGGTGGCATCGAGCTCGACACGACGACCGAGGTCGTCACGGAATCCGGCGTGGTGCAGCGCGAGACGATCGCCACGGCGCGCTTCTTGAAGCTCGACCTGGTCGACCAGCTCTTCCACACCGTGGCGAGCCCGCCGGTCGCGTACCTGCTGTTCCTGATCGGACTCGGTCTGCTGCTGTTCGAGTTCTACACCGCCGGCGTCGGCATCGCCGGCGTCGTCGGTGCCGGCTCGACGATCCTCGCCTGCTACGGGCTGGCAGCTCTCCCTGCCCGTGGCTGGGCCGTGGCGCTGCTCGTGCTGGCCGTGATCGCCTTCGCGGTCGACGTGCAGGTGGGAATCCCCCGGTTCTGGACCGGTGTCGGGATCGTGCTGACGATCGTCGGCACGTTCTCGCTGTACGAACCGATCACCGGCACGTCGATCTGGCCGTCGTGGCTCGCCGTGATCGCCGGACTCGGCGGCACGATCCTCGCGTTCGTCGTCGGCATGCCGTCGATGGTGCGCACCCGCTTCGCCACGCCGACGATCGGGCGCGAGTGGATGGTCGGCGCCGACGGTGTCGCCGTCCAGGCCATCGACCCGGAGGGCACGGTGCAGGTCGGCGACGCCCAGTGGCGTGCCCGCACCAACCGCGCCACGCCGATCGCGGCCGGCGAACCCCTCAAGGTCGTCGCGATCGACGGCGTCACCCTCGAGGTCGAGCCCCTCGAAGGAGCGGCCAAGGACTACCGCGAGATGCGAAACAAGGAACCCCAGGACGCCGAGTCCTGACTCATCGATGCCGTGCCCGGCCCGATCGCCGGCGCCATCCTGCGCGGCCGACTCCCGTCGATGTCGGTCGAGGTCAGACCCCATCCGACGGGCACGCCGAGCGACGGACCGGCTGAGAGGTCGGATGTGTCGGTTGAGGTCAGACCCCATCCGACGGGCATGCCGAGAGACCGACCGACTTGGGAGGTCGGATGGGGTCTGACCTCAACCGACCTGGGGGAGGCGTGGCCCGGCGATGCGGAGATCGTCGCGGCGGCGGGTGACGCCATGTGCGTCGAGTTCGGCGACGAGGGGGAGAGCGAACTTCCGACTGGCGCCGGTGCGGTCGCGGAACTGAGCCACGGTGAATCCCGCCGGGTCGTCGGCGAGGAGCTCGGCGGCAATGCGTGCCGCGTCGTCGATGGTGTCCGCGTGGAACACCACCTTGTCCCGCTCGACGAGGATGCCGCGGCGAGTCAGCTCGCGGATGACGTTGCGGTCGGCGTCGGGCGGCACGTCGGGCGTGAAGCCGCCGGCCAACACGGCGGCGGCCAGCGGGTGATCGGCGAACGGGTCGACCTGTCCGACCCGGCGCGCCAACGTGCCGTCGATCTCGATCTCGTCGTGCTCCTCGAGCACGGCCCGCTCGGAGCCGGACAGGGTTGCGACGTCGAGACCGACCTCACCCGCCTCGTCGACGAGGTCGAGCAACCGTTCGCTGGTCGCCGCGAGTTCGTCCGGGGTCGTCACCCAGCGGCCGACGGTGGGGGGCACTCGTTCGCCGGTGAGCAGTTCGAGGTCGTCGACGTCGACCCACCCCCGCTCGGCCACCACCCGCTCGATCGACCGGTCGGGCGCGGCCTTCGATGCACGCAGCTGGGGATCGATGTCGAGCACCTCGCCGCCGCCGACCGTCTCATCGCGACCCGACTCGCGCAGCACGTACCGGTCACCGGGGAGCAGCGGAAGCCCGACCGGCAGGAACAGCCGGACGGCGCCGGTCGTGCCCGGTGCCAGCGCCTCGGTGCCGAGCACGCGCACCCTGACGGGCAACTCGCGCGACCCGATGTAGGCCGCGTAGGCCCCTCGCCGGGACACGTCGTGGTCGAGCGCGGCGAGCACGTCGAGCGAGGCGTCGAAGCGGTCAGTGGTGCGCCAGCGGCCGGGGGTGACCACGGCGTCGCCGCGGGCGATCTCGTCGTGGCCAACACCGTTCAGGTTGAGCGCCACCCGGTTGCCGGCACCGATCTCGTCGACCCCGGCTCCGAGGGACTGGATCGAGCGGATGCGGGCGTCGCGCGCGCCGGGTTCGATCGCGACCGTCTGGTCCTGGTGCAACCGCCCGCCGGTGAGCGTGCCGGTCACGACGGTGCCGGCGCCCTTGGCCGCGAACACCCGGTCGATCCACAGCCGAGGCCGGTCGCGGTCGTCGGGCTCGGGCGTCGTCGCGACCAACTCGTCGAGCGCCGCCCGGAGCTCGACGAGGCCGTCTCTGGAGAGCGAGTCGACGGGGACGATCGGCGCACCGTCGAGGAACGTGCCGCCCACGTGATCGGCGACCTCGAGGGTCGCGATCTCGAGCCACTCGTCGTCGACGAGCCCCTTCTTCGTCAGTGCGATCACCCCGTGGCCCAGGCCCAGCAGTTCGAGGATGCGGAGGTGCTCCTCCGACTGTGGTTTCCACCCCTCGGTGGCGGCGACGACGAACAGGCACGCGTCGACGCCACCGACCCCGGCGAGCATGTTGCGGAGGAAGCGGACGTGGCCGGGCACGTCGACGAAGCTCACCCCGGCGCCCGAGGGCAGCTGGGTGTGCGCGAATCCGAGATCGATCGTCAGCCCGCGCCGCTTCTCCTCCTCGAACCGGTCCGGATCGGTGCCCGTGAGCGCCAGGACGAGCGACGACTTCCCGTGGTCCACGTGCCCCGCCGTCGCCACCACCCTCACTGCACGCCCCAGCCAGAAGGGGTCAGGCACCTTCTGGCGCGTGGGTGGGTGGTGGGCGGGAGGTGTCGGCCAGAAGGTGCCTGACCCCTTGTGGCGTTCACAGGTACCTCAGGGCGGCGATGACGGCGGGGTCGTCGGTGGGATCGACCGAGCGGAGGTCGAGGGTGGTGCGGTCGTCGCGGGTGCGGGCGATGATCGGCGGGTCGAACGCTCGCAGCTCGGCGAGCCGGTCGCCGTCGACGGTCACACCGACCGAGGGCATCGTGACGCCGGGGGCGGAGCCCGCACCCGGCAAGGCCTCGGTGTCGACCACCGTCCCGACGCCCGCCTCGGCGACGATCGTGTCGGCGCGCGCTCGCAGCGCGTCGATCGATTGCGAGACCATGCGCCAGAAGGCGAGATCGTCGCAGACGGTCTTGTGCAGGTAGGTCAGCGCGACGTCCTGCAGCGCGGCCAGGACGAGCCCGCCGCAGCGCAGCGCCCGCGCGAGTGGATGCTTCGCGCACCGTTGCACCAGGTCGTGGCGACCGGCGATGATGCCCGCCTGCGGTCCTCCGAGCAGCTTGTCGCCGCTGAAGGTGACCAGGTCGGCCCCGTCGGCCAGCGTTTGGACCGCGGCCGGTTCGCCTGCGAGCCATGCGGGCGGAGCGCCTGGCATCCACGGCACGGTCGCATCGAGCAACCCGCTGCCGATGTCGGCGACGACCGGTACGTCGAGCGTCGACAGCTCGGCCACGGAGGTCTCCTCGACGAACCCCTGCACCCGGTAGTTGCTCGGGTGCACCTTCAGCACCAGGGCGACGTCGTTGCCGGGGCGCACGATGGCGCGCTCGTAGTCGGACCGCCGGGTGCGGTTGGTGGTGCCGACGTCGACCAGCCGGGCTCCCGACTGCTCCATCACTTCCGGCACCCGGAACGCACCACCGATCTCGACGGACTCGCCGCGTGAGACGGCGACGTCGCGGCCCTCGGCGAGTGCGGCCAACACGAGCAGGACTGCGGCGGCGTTGTTGTTCACGACGATGGCGTCCTCGGCGCCGCACAGCCGGGCGAACAACTGGCCGACCGCTCGTTGCCGTGAACCTCGCTCACCGCTCGCGAGATCGAATTCGACGGTCTGGGCACGTGCCGACTGCGAGTGAGCGAGCGGTGCTCGGCCCAGATTGGTGTGGAGGAGGACGCCCGTCGCGTTGACGACCGGGGTCAGGAGCGACCGTTCGATGTCGCGAGCCTGTGCGCGCGCCTCGTCGAGGCCGCCGCCATCGGCGATCGCGGCGCGGGCGGCGTCGACCAGGACCGGGTGGGGGAGCGACGAAGTCTCGGCGAGTCGGCGCGCCAGCGCGTCGACCGATGGTGGGCGATCGACGGGCGCGGTCACGCCCGGCAGCCTAGGAGTTGACGGACGTGGAGTGCCCTTCGGCCGGCGCGCGTCTACCCCGTAAGGTCGACGGCGTGAGCCTCCCGATCGACATCGTCCAGCTCGACCCCGAGCTGCCACTGCCGACCTACGCGCACTCCGGCGATGCCGGCCTCGACCTGTACGCGCGCGAGTCGACGGTGCTCCGCTCCGGCGGACACCGCGTGCTCATGCCGACCGGCATCTCGATCGCGATCCCCGTCGGCTACTGCGGGCTGTTGATGCCGCGCTCGGGGCTCGCCCTCAAGCACGGCATCAGCATCGTGAACGCACCCGGACTGATCGACGCCGCCTACCGCGGCGAGATCAAGGCCGTGCTCGTCAACACCGATCCGATCGACGACTACGAAATCCATCGCGGCGACCGGGTCGCTCAGCTCGTGATCCAACAGGTCGCCGAGGTCGCCTGGAACGTCGTCGACGATCTCGACGGCGCCGACCGCGGCGGCGGCTTCGGCCACTCCGGCCGCTGACTGCCGGTCAGGACTCGTTGATGGTGACCGACTCGATGACGACCTCTTCGAGCGGGGGGACGCCGTTGTCGTCCGGGTTCCCGGCGGCGTCGATATCTGCGAGCGCGTCCTCGATGCCGTCGACGACCACACCGAAGACGGTGTAGCTCGGCGGCAGGAACGTCGCGTCGCCGGTGATCATGAAGAACTGGCTGCCGTTCGTGTTCGGTCCGGAGTTCGCCATCGCCACCGTGCCGAGCGCGTACTCCGCGCTGCTCTCGGGTAGTTCGTCGGGGAACGAGTAACCGGGTCCGCCGGTGCCGGTCGCCGTCGGGTCGCCGCACTGGGCCATGAAGCCGGGGATGATCCGGTGGCAGTTCGTGCCGTCGAAGTAGTGATAACGAGCGAGTGTCACGAAGTTGTTCACCGCGAGCGGTGCTTCATCGGGATCGAGCGCGATCGTCAGGTCGCCCATGTTGGTGACGACCTCGGCCGTGTACGTCTTCGTGACGTCGATGCACGTCGGCGGGTAGGCGTCGAACTGTCGCTGCTGCTCGCTCGACCCGTCGACCGCTGGGCAGTCGGCGGCGTCCGCCTGGGGAGCGAGTGTCGGCGGTGGAGCCGGTTCGCGGACGTCGACCACGAAGGTCAGCGCGGCATCGGGCGGGATCAGACCGCCGCCGGCGCCCTGTGCGCCGTACGCCATGTCGGGCGGGATGTCGAGCTGGACGCGGCTGCCCTCCGTGACACCGACGAGGCCCTCGTCCCAACCCGGGATGACCTGACCGGCACCGATGACCACGGTGAACGGCTGGCCGCCGTCGTAGCTGTTGTCGAACTCGGTGCCGTCGGCGATCAGCAGGCCGCGGTAGTCGACCGTGATCGAGTCGCCGGCCTCGACGACGTCGCCGTCGCCTTCCTCCAGCACGGTGACCTGCAACTCGGTCGGCGCCTCGGCGGGGAGCTGCACATCCGGCTTCCCGGTGGCCGGGTCGCCGGGTACGAGTAGTCCACCATCGGACGCGACCGTGGTCGCAACGTCCGCGGGCTCGTCGGCGTCACCGGACTCGGCGGGCTCGTCGGCGTCACCCGATTCGGCGGGTTCGTCGAACTCGTTCGTCGACTCGTCGGCCTCGTCGGTCGGCTGTTCGGCGGCCGGCTCGTCGTCGCTGCCGCAGGCGCTCACGACGAGCGCGGCGGCCAGAACGGCGGCGCTCAGCCGCCTCATTCGGTGGCGCCCGGCGTGATCGACACGACCTCGATGACGAACGACAGTGCATCGCCGGGTCGGATGACGCCCCGGTCGGCATCGCCGTACGCGAGGTCGGACGGGATGTCGAGCTGGATGACGCTGCCCTCGGTCGCACCGACGAGACCCTCGTCCCAGCCGGCGATGACCTCACCGGCGCCGAGCTCGAACGGGAACGTCTGGCCGCGGTCGTAGCTGTTGTCGAACTCGACGCCGTCCTCGGAGCGGACGCCGACGTAGTTCACCTCGATCTGGTCGCCGACCTCGGCAGGGTCGCCGGTGCCTTCCTCGATCGTCGTGACGACGAGTTCGGTCGGGAGTTCGTCGGGCACGAGCACGGACGGTTTCCCGCTCGCCTCGTCGGCCGGGGTCGTGTCGCCCGGCGCGAAGGTGACCTCGGGCGTCGTGTCGACCGGAGTCGTGTCGGCCGGTGTGGTGTCGACGGGCAGCGTGACGTCGGGGACGTCGGCCTGGTCGTCGCCCGAGAACGCACCTCCGATCCAGGCGATCAGGACCACGGCAGCGATGGCCAGGACCGCGGCGAGCGTCCAGCGCAACACGTTGCGCTTCACGGTTGCGCTTCGTTCGGCCTTGGCCTCTTCGATCAGGCGTTGCTGACGGTTCGCCTTCTGACGTTCACGTTTCTGTGTTCCCACGAGGATGCGAGGCTATCGGCAGCGTGCCCCGGCGGGTCGGCAGGTCGCGGGAGCGACGCGCCGGTGTCTCAGGCGGTGCTCAATCGCCACCGGCCGGCGACGGCGTCGGCGCCCGCTGACGGGCCGTCGACCGGCGCCGCTCAAGTCGTCCCGTGCCGGTGCCGATACCGGCTGCAGAGGCGGCGACAGCCGTCGCCCTGCACGACACGGACCCTGATGCCGACCACGGTCACCACCGAACACGAGCGCAGTGACGAGCTGCCGGCGCGACGCGCCGCGATCCGCCATACGCGCGCCGCGCGAGCGGTCGCACCGTCGGCGTCGTGCGCAGGCGCCGGGTCGACCACCTTGGTCACGGAGGTCACAGCCGTCCGGCACGACAGGTCTCCCGTCGTCGCCGGGCTCGCACTGACGGGTTTCGGCCTCGTCGGCACTGCGATCTGGCTCTGGTGGCGCGTCACACATCTCGATCTCGGCCCGGTCGGCGTCGCGTTCCTGCTCGCCGAGATGGCCGGACTGATCAGCGGCGTCGCGGTCGCCAGTGGGCTCGCCGCCGCCCGATCGGCTCGACCGGTCACCGGCGGCGAACCGCGCGACAGCCACTGGTTCGCGCACTCGGTTGCCGATCTCGTCGGTCGCACACGTGCGGACGATCTCCATCACGACGTCCTCACCACGGTCCGGGCGGCGCCTCACTGGCGTTGGCGCGACAGCGCGGACGCCGCTGTGGTGGCGGTGCTGCTCGACGGCCCGCGACGACTGCTGATGATCCTCGCCGTCATCGGCGGCATGTTGTTCGGGGTGTCGCCGTTCGGACTGCCACCGTCGTGGGCACTCGTCGCCCTGGGCGCCGGCACGGTGAGCTTGAGCGCTGCACACGTCGTGCTGGGTCGCGGACGGCTCCGCTTCGGCGATCGCATCCGCTGGACGTACGGCGCGCTCGGAGAGGTCGTCGGTCGTCGCGACGTCGACGGATTCGCACCTCGTCGCTGGATCGGTGCGATCGCCGCCGCGGTCACGGTCGGTGTCGCCATCGCACTCCGCGGGATGAGCGACCGGTGGACCCACGGACTGCCGGCGATGGACGACGACGATCGGCTCGTCCTGCTCGTCGTCGGCGCATCGCTCCTCCTCGGTTCGCTGTACACGCTCGCGACCTCGCCTCGACCGGCGCAGGCCGACGCCCATCTCGTCGCGCGACACCTCGACGAACGAACCGCGCGCCAGACGGTGCTCGTGGCGACGGTCGTCCTGGCCGTGGTCGGGCTGGTGGCGGGTGTGCTGCCCACCGAACAGATCGCGGAACCGACGTCGACACCGCAGGCGCCCACGGCGGAGGTGGCGGATGGCTGAACGAAGGCACGACGTTCGAACCCCGCTGGTCAGAACGCCGAACGCCGGCGCCGTCGAACTACCATCGACGACGTGGCTACCGTTCGCCTGTTCGCAGCAGCACGAGACGCTGCCGGTACCGGGCGCGACGAAGTGCCCGGCGACACCGTCGGCGACGTACTCGCAGCGGCGCGCGAGCGCTACGGCCCGGCCTTCGAGGCCGTGCTGGGCACCTGCAAGATCTGGGTCAACGGAGAGCCGGCCGGCCCGACCGATTCCATCGGAACGGCCGACGAACTGGCGGTGCTGCCGCCGGTATCAGGAGGATGAATCATGACGAACACGGTCGATCCCCGATCGTTGTCGCTCGACGAGCTGCGCTCGATGCGGAATCAGCTCCAAGCCGAAGACGACGTCGTGTCGTACGTGCGGCGGGTCGCTCAGGCGCGGGTCGATCTCGTACGCGCCGAGCAGCACCGTCGCGAGCGCGGCGAGCGTTCGGAGGACCTGTCGAGCGAGCTGCGTGTCGTCCTCTCGTCACATCTCACGAGCGGGTCGCCGCGTCCGCCTCGGCCGATCGAGGACCTCGGTGAGAACGAGCTGTCGAACGAACTCGACCGGATCTGCACCGAGTTCGGCTTCAGCCGGCTCGACGATCTGTCGGTCGATGATCTGTCCACGCTCGAGAGCGAGCTGACGACCTACGAGCGTCGCGTGTCCGATGATCGCCGTGAGCGCTTCGACCGACTCGATGCGTTGAGCGCCGAGCTGGTCCGCCGCTACCGCGACGGCGAGGCGTCGGTCGACGGATTGCTCGGGGACTGACCCCCGTGGCCGGCGCCGACGGTGGCGCGACGAACGCGTCGGCCGGCGGCGACCCGGCCGACCCCGTCGATCCGTTCGGGGTCGGTTCGTTCATCCGACGTCAGCGCGAGCAGGCCGAGATGTCGGTTCGGCGGCTGGCCGAACTGGCGGACGTCTCCAACCCGTACCTGTCGCAGATCGAACGCGGTCTGCGCAAGCCGTCGGCCGAGATCCTCCAACAGGTGGCCCAGGCGCTCAAGATCAGTGTCGAGACGCTGTACGTGAAGGCCGGCATCCTCCCCGACGGCGATCGACGCACCAGTACCGTGCGCGAGGCGATCGAGGCCGACGAGTACCTCACCGACGACCAGAAGCGAGCGCTCGTCAACGTGTACGACAGCTTCCTCGCCTCCGGCTGACCAGCAGGTGGCCAACCAGAAGGGGTCAGGGGCTTCGAACCCGGGGAATGCTGACCACGTCGGTAGTGTTTGACGTCCTGATGCGCCGCGTGGCCGTGATTACCCTTCACACGTCGCCGCTGCTGCAGCCGGGCTCCGGCGACAGCGGCGGCATGAACGTGTACGTACGAGAGCTGGTGTCGTCGTTGGCACAGGCCGGCGTCGAGTGTTTCACGTACACGCGGGCCGATCGGGAGGGCCTGCCGTGCGAGGTGGTGGTGGAGCCGAACCACACCGTCGTCCACATCGAGGCCGGCCCGCACCACCTGCCGAAGGAGGCGCTGGGTGACGTCGTCGACGAGTTCACCGATCGGGTGCTCGAACACCTCGCGATCATCGGCGGCGCCGACGTCGTGCACGCCAACTACTGGCTGAGCGGTGTCGCCGCGCACCGGATCAAGCACGAACTCGACATCCCGTTCGTCTCGACGTTCCACACCCTCGCCCGGGTCAAGGCCGAAGGTGGTGACCCCGAGCCGGTATGGCGCGATCGCGCCGAGGCCGAACTCATCAACTGTGCCGACGCGGTGTGCGTGTCGTGTCCGGAGGAGGAGGCCCAGTTCCGGCGCCTGTACGGCGACCCGCAGGGCCAGATCGAGATCATCGCGCCCGGCGTCGAACACGCACTGTTCGGCCCGGGCGACCGCACCGGTGCCCGCCGTGCGATCGACGTCGACCCGACGGTGCCGATGCTGTTGTTCGTCGGCCGCATCCAACCGTTGAAGGGGCCCGACGTGGCGATCCGGGCGCTCCACGCCCTCGGCCGTTCCGACGCCCGATTGGTGATCGTCGGCGGTGCCTCCGGCACGACCGGCGACGGCGAACTCGAGCGTGCACACGAACTCGTCGACGAGCTCGGGTTGCACGACCAGGTCGACTTCGTCGAGCCACAGCCCCACCACATCCTGTCCACGTACTACCGGGCGGCCGACGTCGTCGTCGTTCCCAGCCGGAGTGAGAGCTTCGGCCTGGTGGCGCTCGAAGCAGCGGCGTGCGGGACCCCGGTCGTCGCGAGCGCGGTCGGCGGCCTGCAGTCGCTCGTCGAGCACGGCGAGACCGGGTTCCTGGTTCCCGACCGCGACCCGGCGGAGTTCGCGAAGGCGATCGCCCGCATCCTCGACGAGCCGTTGCTCGCCGACGCGATGGGTGCCGCCGCCGCCGTGCGTGCGTCGCGCTACACCTGGGCGTTCGCCGCCGCCCGCCTCCGACGTCTCTACGCCGACCTCCCCGCCCGCCGTCTGGTATTGGGTCACTGAGACGGTGGATCCGCGCTGGGATGTGTGACGGCGATGCCTGACGGGCATGCGTGAACTGCGATGAGTGAACTGCACGACGAACCCCGCCTCGCCGACCTGCGCGCGCTGATCGACGCGTGGCTCGACGACTTCGCTGACGACAACTCCTTGGTCGCCGCGGTCGACCGCGGCACGAGCGACGGGACGATGCTCGCCGAACCACGCTGGTACGTGCGACTGCGGGGAGAGGACAAGGAGTTCATCACCGTGTGGCTCACCCTCGGCCAGCGCACGCTCCGCTACGAGACGTACGTACTGCCGGATCCGCCCGAGCACCGCGACGAGATCCTCGAACATCTGCTCCGTCGCAACGACACCCTCGTCGGCGCGTACTTCTCGGTCGGCGACGAAGACGCGGTCTACCTCCGCGGGCAGATCCCCGACTCGGCCGTGACGCCGGACGAACTCGATCGCGTGATCGGCACGTTGTACACGGCGGTCGAAGCCGACTTCCGGTTCCTGGTGCGGCGGGCGTTCGCCAGCAAATTCGCCTGATCGTTTCCGATCCGCCCGACTCGTCACCTTCCTGTGAGGTGTCCGGGCGCAGATCGGGGAAGTCGGTACCTCGCATCACTCGGACCCACGAGTCGCCGGGCGGGGGTCGCCATCACTCCCGCCCGGCGCCTCGGCTCCACGCAGACCCCGATGCCCTCACTCGGGATCGCACCCTCGTCGTCGAACGGCGTGGAAGTAGCGTCGACGTCATGAGCTTCGAACTCGTGGTGATCGGTGGCGGCAACATGGGGGCCGCGCTCGTCGGCGGCCTGCTCGACGGTGGCGTCGTCGAGCGGGACGCGCTCGCGATCGTCGAACCGTCGCCGGGTCGGCGCGCCGAGCTCGCCGGTCTGTTCCCCGACCTGACCGTCGTCGACGAGGTGCCGCCGTGTCGCTCCGCGGTGCTCGCGGTCAAGCCGCACACCGTCCCGGCGGTCGCTGCCGGTGCCGTCGCGGCCGGGGCGACGCGCCTGTTGTCGGTCGCCGCCGGTGTCACGACTCGCGCGATCTCGGAGGCGGCGGGGGAGGGTGTCGCCGTGGTCCGGGCGATGCCGAATACCCCCGCCCTCGTCGGGCAGGGTGTGAGTGCGATCGCCGCCGCGGACGGGGCCGGCGACGCGGATCTCGACTGGGCCGACTCGGTCCTCGGCGCCGTCGGCCTCGTCGTGCGTGTCGACGAGGGACAGCTCGACGCGGTGACCGGTCTGACCGGATCAGGTCCGGCGTATGTGTTCCTGATCGCCGAAGCGCTCATCGATGCCGGCGTGCTCGCCGGTTTGCCGCGCGACCACGCCGAGCCGATGGTCGCCCAACTGCTCGTCGGCGCCGCGGCCTTGCTCGAACGTGACGGCGACCCGGCGGCGCTGCGCGCTCGGGTGACGTCACCGGGCGGTACCACGGCGGCCGGGCTCCGGGTGCTCGAGGAGCGGGCGACGCGTGCGGCGCTGATCGACGCCGTCCAGGCGGCGGCGGAACGTAGTCGCGAGCTCGGGGCCTGAACGAACCGAAAGTGATCTCGCGAACAAATTCGGGTGTGACGCTTTTCTCACGCCACGTTCTCCCCTACAGTGAGCATCGGTGAGCGCACCGGTCGCAAGACCGGCAGCGCCAAAGGGCCGGTGCCATCGGGGGGTTGGCACCGGCCCTTGACCTTTTTCCTCGACCGTTTTCGGCATCGTCGGGCCTCGGCCGGGCCCGGACCGTTAGCGTCGTCGGCGTGACCGAGCCCCGCTACGACACCGTCTCGTTCCTCACCGACTACGGCACCGCCGACGAGTTCGTGGGGGTCGTGAAGGCGGTCATCCGCGACCTCGCGCCGCACACCACCGTGCTCGACCTGACCCACGAGATCCCGCCGTTCGACCTGCGCGCCGGGGCCCTGGCGCTCGCTCGTTGCATCGGATACGTGCCCGGTGGCGTCGTGCTCGCGGTGGTCGACCCGGGCGTCGCGACCGTTCGGCGCGCCGTCGCCATCGAGGTCGCCGGCGGTGCCGGCGTGATCGTCGGCCCCGACAACGGGTTGCTCGCCCCGGCCGTCGCGATGGCCGGTGGCGCGGACCGAGCCGTCGAGCTGACCAATGCCGAGTACCAGCTCGACGCCGCTGGGGCGACGTTCGCCGGTCGCGACATCTTCGCTCCGGCGGCGGCCTACCTGTGCAACGGCGTGGATCTGTACGACCTCGGCACGCCGGTCGACCCGTCGCTGTTGTTGCCGGGAACGATCCCGTTGCCCCGTGACGACGGCGACGACCTGATCGCCGAGGTGCTGTGGGTCGACCGGTTCGGCAACGCCCAGTTGAACGTCGGTCCGGACGACCTGCCGACGGACTGGGGATCGTTGGTCGAGGTCGTCATCCCGAACCCGACCGACCCGTCCGATGCGACGCACACGACCGTGCGCACGGCGACCCGGGCGACGAGCTTCGCCCAGCTGGCCGGGGGAGCGATCGGGCTGGTGCTCGACTCGTACGGGATGCTGGCACTCGCCATGGATCAGCGGTCGGCTGCCGACGAGCTCGGTGTCGGGCCCGGCGACCAGGTGGTGCTGCGCGATCTCGGCGACCCGACGCCGTCGGTCACCGCCGTCGAGTTCGGCCGCCGCCCGCAGTAGGGTGAGGCGATGCGTCCCGCGACCACACTCACGCTCGGCTTGCTCCTTGCAGCGATCCTGATCGCCGGCGTGATCTCGTTGCTCCGCCTCTGAATCGCCGTCCGGGTACGCTGATCGGCCGGAGGGGGCTCGGATGAATCTCGCTGACATGATCGAGGGGCACGTGGACGACCGCGTGGCGCTGATCTCACGGAACCGCGACACGACGTACGGAGAACTTCGTGATCAGGTCGGTCGTCTGCGCGGCGGGCTCACCAAGGCCGGGGTCCGACAGGGTGATCGGGTGGCGATCATGTGCGGGAACAATCGCTACTTCGTGATCACGTACCTCGCCACGATCGGCGTCGGTGCGATCGCCGTCCCGCTCAACCCGTCCAGCCCTGCTCACGAGTTGGAGGAAGAGCTCGGTGCCGTCGAACCGACGACCGTCGTCGTCGGGCCGACCGCGCTGGCTTCGTGGCGTCGTGTCGACCGGTCCGTCGTACCGAGCATCGAGCGCGTCGTCATCGCCGAGGGCGATGCGGACGAGGGCACGACGACCATCGCCGATCTGCTCGAGTCGGAGCCCGTGCCGCTCGTCGACGTCGAGCCCGATCACCTCGCCGTGCTCATCTTCACGAGCGGCACCGCCGGTCGCTCGAAGGCCGCGATGCTCAGCCACGGCAATCTCGCCGCCAACATCGAACAGGGCCACTCCGTCGCCGATCGCACGCGGGCCGGCGACGTCGTGTACGCGGTGCTCCCGCTGTTCCACATCTTCGGACTCAACGTCGCGCTCGGTGTCTCGCTGTCGGTCGGCGCCACCGTGCTGCTGGTGCAACGCTTCGACCCTGCCACGGCGGTCCAGTCGATCGTGCAACGTCAGGTGACGGTGGTGCCCGGCGCTCCGCCGATGTGGATCGCGTTCAGCCATTTCGACGAGGTGCCGTCCGACGCGTTCGCGTCGGTTCGTCTGCCGCTCTCGGGTGCGTCGCGGCTGGCTCCGGCCGTCGCCGACCGGATGGAGGCGAAGTTCGGGTTGTCGATCCTCGAGGGCTACGGCCTGACCGAGGCGTCACCGGTCGTGACGAACTCGATCGAATCCGGGCGGCGTGCCGGCTCCGTCGGACGGGTGCTCGGCGGACAGGAGGTCCGGTTGGTCGACGACGACGGCAACGACGTGCCGGTCGGTGACGCGGGTGAGATCTGGGTCAAGGGTCCGAACGTCTTCCTCGGCTACTGGAACGATCAGGATGCGACCGATCGCGTGCTGGTCGACGGCTGGTTGCGCACCGGCGACGTCGGTGTCGTCGACGAGGACGGGTTCTTGTATCTCGTCGACCGTGCCAAGGACCTGATCATCGTGTCCGGGTTCAACGTGTTCCCGGCCGAGGTCGAAGAGGTGCTCAACAGTCATCCGGCCGTCGCCGAGGCGGGCGTGCTCGGTGTGCCGCACCCCCACGACGGTGAGGCGGTCAAGGCCTACGTCGTGCTCGAGTCGGGCTCGACGGCCGACGAGGACCAACTCGTCGAACACTGTCTCGACTACCTCGCCCGCTACAAGTGTCCGAGCAAGATCGTGTTCGTCGATCGGCTGCCCCGCAATGCGGCCGGCAAGCTGATCCGCCGCGAGCTCGAAGGCACCATTCTCGCCTGACCCGAGCACTGCTCGGGCATGCGACGCGCGAGCGCACGCAGCAGGCGTCGACGGGCGGGTGAGCACCCGGCCGGGCCGTGTCAGCTTGTGAATCTGTGCACATTGTTCGTAGTCTGTACGGACGATGCCCCCTCATCGATCACGACGCCGCATTCCCGAAGCGACGGTGGCCCGGTTGCCGGTCTACCTGCAGATCCTGGCCGACCAGGCAGCAGCCGGCGTCGCCAACATCTCCTCGGAAGGGCTCGCCGAACTGGCCGGCGTGAACGCCGCCAAGGTCCGCAAAGACCTGTCGTACCTCGGGAGCTACGGCACCCGCGGCGTCGGGTACGAGGTCGACTATCTCGTCTATCAGATCCGCCGCGAACTCGGCCTCGACCACGACTGGCCGGTCGTCATCGTCGGCGCCGGCAACCTCGGCCAGGCGCTCGCCGGCTACGGCGGGTTCACCGATCGGGGCTTCCCGGTGGCCGGCATCGTCGACATCGACCACGACAAGGTCGACACCCTCGTCGGCGGGGCCCGCGTCCGCCCGCTCGACGAGTTGCCGCAGATCGTGGCGGCGAAGAACGTCTCGATCGGCGTGATCGCCACTCCGCCCGCCGCCGCCCAGGACGCCGCCGATCGGCTCGTCAAGGCCGGCGTCACCAGCATCTTGAACTTCGCCCCGGTGGTGCTCTCGGTGCCGGTCGGCATCACGATCCGCAAGGTCGACCTCGCGGTCGAGCTCCAGATCCTCAGCTACCACGAACAACGCCGCGCCAGCGCGCAGGGTGGCCAACTTCACGCCGTTCCGAACGAACCCGGCCGCGGGGTCACGGCCTAGGCTGGTCGGTGCCATGTCGATCCTCGTCCTCGGTATCAACCACCGCAGTGGCCCGCTGAGCCTGCTCGAGCGCGTCGCCCTGGCCGACACCGAGGTCCCCAAGTGCGTCGAGGCGCTCGTACAGCGCGACAACGTGCGTGAGGCGGTCGTGGTGAGTACGTGCAACCGCACCGAGGTGTACGCCGTCACCGAGCGGTTCCACGGTGCCTACGCCGACATCCGTGACTTCTTTTGTGATCAGGCGCACGTCGCCGCCGACGACCTCCACGAACACCTCTACTCGCACCACGACGACCAGGCCGTCCGTCACCTGTTCGAGGTCGCGTCCGGGCTCGACAGTGCGGTCATCGGAGAGTCCGAGATTCTCGGCCAGATCCGTCAGGCCTGGGACGTCGCACAGGAGTCGGGCGGCGCTCGCACGACGCTGAACCTCCTGTTCCGACATGCGGTCGAGGTCGGCAAACGGGTCCGCACCGACACGGCCATCGGTCGCGGCACCGCATCGGTCAGTCACGCCGCCGTCGAGATGGCGCTCGACCGGCTCGGCGACCTGCACGGCCGCAAGGTTGCCGTCGTCGGCGCCGGTGCGATGGGTGAGGGCATCGCCGTCGCCCTCCACTCCGCCGGGGTGGGTGACGTCACGGTCGTCAACCGGACGGCGGAGCGCGGCCAGTCGTTGGCCGAGCGGATCAACGGTGTGGCGTTCGGCTTCGATCGTCTCGCCGACACGATCGCCACGGCCGACGTCGTCCTCACCTCGACCGGCTCCGGCGGGCACATCATCTCCGCGGACAACGCCGGGCTGCGCAATCGTGCCGACCGACCGGTCCTGATCGTCGACATCGCCGTCCCGCGCGACGTCGCTCCCGAGGTCGCCGATCTCGACGGGGTCAGCATCCTCGACCTCGACGACCTGACGGCGTGGGCCGAGCGCGGACGCCAGCAACGCATCACCGAGGTCGCCGCGGTCGAGCGGATCATCGGTGGCGAGGTCGAGCGGTTCGTGCTCGAAGCCACCTCGTTGCAGGCTGCGCCATTGGTCTCGTCACTTCGGCGCCACGCCGATGAGCTGCGTGCGGCCGAGCTGGCCCGCCACGCCGCTCGGCTCGACCGTCTCGACGACGAGTCGCGTGAGCTCGTCGAGCAGATCAGTCGGGGGTTGGTCGCCAAGCTCCTGCACGAGCCGTCCGTTCGTTTGCGACAGCAGGCCGGCACCCCGCAGGGTGAGCGCAACGCCGCCGCCGTTGCCGACCTGTTCGACCTCGGTTGACCGTGCCGACCCTTCGGCTCGCGACGCGCGGGAGCGCACAGGCGGTCACCCAAGCCGAGTTCGTCGTCGAACGTCTCGGCGCCGACGGGATCGACGCAACGCTCGTCATCGTCGAGACGCACGGCGATCGCACCCAGGCCACGAACGTCCCGCTCCACACGATCGGTGGGCAGGGGGTGTTCGTCAAGGAGGTCCAGACGGCGGTGATCGACGGACGTGCCGATGTCGCCGTGCATTCCGCGAAGGATCTCCCGACCGAAACCGACTCCCGGCTCACGATCGGTGCCTACACCGAGCGCCGGGATCCCGCCGACGCACTGATCGGCCGTCCGCTCGACGAGTTGTCCGCCGGGGCGACGGTCGCCACCGGTTCGGTTCGGCGACGAGCGCAGCTCGCGCTGGCCCGGCCCGACCTGTCGTTCGTCGAACTCCGGGGCAACATCCACACCCGGCTGGAGCGGATTCCCGAGGACGGCTCGATCGTGATGGCGGTCGCCGCGCTCCAGGTGCTCGGTCTGACCGATCGGATCGCCGAGCGGCTCGATACCGACCGGTTCGTTCCCGCGATCGGGCAGGGCTGTGTCGCGCTCGAGTGCCGGGTCGACGACGACGCCACGCGGGCCGCCCTCGCGCACATCGATCACGCTCCGACCCGGGGCGCGGTCGAGGTCGAGCGTGCGTACTTGGGCGAGCTGGGGTCGGGATGCTCCCTGCCCGTCGGGGCGTACGCCGACGCGGTGCGACTCACGACGTTCCTGGCGACCGACGACGCTCGGATCGCACATCGTGAGGTGGTCGAGCGGTCGGGTGACCACCCCGCCGACCTGGCCGCGGCACGAGCCGCCGCCCACGCGGCGCGTGAGCGTGTCGATGCCGGCTGACGCATCGACTCGCCCCTCGGCACGACCACTGCGCGGTCGGACGATCGTCACCACCCGTGAGCGTCCCGGTGTGCTCGACAGCCGGCTCGCGCGCGCCGGTGCCGACGTGGTGCACGTCCCCCTGATCGAGACCGCCGACCCGGTCGACGGCGGGCGTGAGCTGGGGGAGGTCCTCGATCACATCGCTTCGTTCGACTGGGTCGTCGTCACGTCCCCGGTCGGCGCCGAGCGCGTGATGCCGTCCGTGTGTGGCCACGACGTCCGTATCGCCACCGTCGGCACCCGCACCGCCGAGGTGGCGACCCGCTTGACCGGACGGGCCGTCGACGTGGTCCCGACCCGGCAGCTCGCCGTCGAGCTGGTCGCGGCCATGCCGAACGCCGGTGACACCCCCCGACTGCTGTTGGCCGTCGCCGACCGCGCCGATCCGGCGACGGCGACCGCGCTCGCCGACCGGGGGTACGACGTCACGCTGGTCACGGCCTACCGCACGCTGTTGCGCGCTCCCACCGCACCGCAGCGCCGAGCGGCGCTCGCCGCCGACGCCGTGGTCTTCGCGAGCGGCTCCGCCGCGGCGTCGTGGGTCGATGCGATCGGCACTGACGCGCCGCCGACGGTGGTGTCGATCGGGCCGTCCACGACGGCGGTCGCGACCGAGCGGGGGCTTCAGGTGACGGCCACGGCGACCGATCACTCCATCGACGGACTCGTCGCGCAGGTCATCCACACCCTGGTCCCACCGCCCTAGCATGGCGACGGGAACGAGGCGGCCTGCGACGGAAGGGTTCGCGCAACCGCTCGTGCCATCGTCCATGCAATCGTCCACATCGTCCACCCGGTCGCACCTCGCCGCACCTCGACGACGGGTCGGCGCGCGTCGTGTGGCACAGTGCCTCGCGTTCGTGATGGTGATCGCCTCGGCCATCGGCGTGACCGTCGTCGAGGCGCCGATCGCGTCGGCGCAGGACGGTGTCTCGATGTTGGTGACCGACGTCGACGACGCCACCCTGCCGTCGGTGTCGCAGGACGGGCGATGGGTCGTGTTCGAGGGCAGTGTCGACGGTCGCCGCAGCGTCTTCCGCACCGATCGCAACGACGGGACCACGTCGGAGCTGTCGCCGGTGCCCGACTCGATCCGGCCCGGCGACACCGTTCAGCCGCGCCTCTCCTCCGACGGCTGCGTCGTCGTGGCGATCACCGAGATCGCCTACGACCTGTTCCGCGACGACGACCGTCTCGAGCGATGGGACGTCTACCG
Organism: Acidimicrobiaceae bacterium; assembly: GCA_002698945.1. GTDB lineage: Bacteria > Actinomycetota > Acidimicrobiia > Acidimicrobiales > Ilumatobacteraceae > Ilumatobacter. The sequence goes on along the minus strand of NZZV01000129.1, from coordinate 30,815 downwards.
GCTCGTCGTCCCCGAGTGCGGCGGCCAACCGGCGGGTTGGGAACTCGTGTCGACGAACGTGTTGGGCACCTCGATCGACGGAGTGTTCACCGACTCGCCGCCGGCGTTGTCGGGGTCGGGTGCGATCGTCGCGTACGTCCGCCAGCTGGACGGCGCGCCGGAGGGTGTCGGCACCATCACGGTCGTCGACATCACCGTCCCGGTGAGCGACACCGGCCGAGAGTCCGAAGTCGCCGGGATGCCGGTCGAGACCCCGAACCGGGCCTATCTCTACCGGGGCGCGCGCCAGCCGGTCCTGTCGGAGAACGGACGACACCTGGCGTTCGTCGCCGACACCACGGCCTCGTCGCCGCTACCCGGTTGGGCGGCCGGTCCGGTCCCGGGCGAGGCCGCCACGTCGCAAGTGTTCGTATGGGATCGCTCGATCGTCGACCGGCGCAACGCCGTCCATCTCGTGTCGGGGCGCGGCGGCGTTCCGAGCGCGACCGGCGGACACTCGCCGGCGTTGTCGGAGGACGGACGCTTCGTCGCCTTCGTGTCCGATGACCGCACCCTGGTTCCCGCCGAGCTCCCGCCGTGCGCGACGACCTGTCCGACCCAGGTGTACCTGTACGACCGTGACACCGACAGCAACGGGGTGTTCGACGAGGCGCCGCGGGTCGAACCGCTCGTGTTGGTGTCCGCCGTCGACGCCGGATCCGTCACGGTCGGGGTCCCGGTGGCCGGTGACGGCTCGTCGTGGGCACCGGCGGTCAGTGCCGACGGGAGCCAGATCGCCTTCGTCACCGACGCGACCAACCTGTTGGCGAGCCGTCGCGGCGGCGGTGGTCGACCGAGCGACGGCGATCTCCTCGTCGCGGAGATGCAGCTCGGGTCGATCCGGCGCGTGCTCGACGGTGCCGACCTGACAGGCGTCCCGGGGGCGCACGGTAATCCGGCGCTGTCGCGGACCGGTCAGGTCGTGGTGTTCGAGACCGCCGCCGTCGGATCGCTCGCCGGCGACGGCGCCGTCACCTCGGCGCGCGGCATCGCGTCGGTCGACGTCACGCCACGTCTGTCGCTCGCCGAACTCGACTTCGGGTCGGTGCTCCAGAACCTCGAGAGCAGTGAGTTGTACGTCCGGGTTCAAAACGCCGGGCCGGCCTCGTTCGAACCGACCCAGGTCATCGTCGATGCGCCGTTCCGTGTCTCCGGTGGGACCTGCGCCAGGGGCATCCTGGTGGCGGCTGGGTCGACGTGTTCCGTGCACGTCACGTTCACGCCACCGGCGGTGCGGGGTTACGAGGGCACCTTGACGGTGACCGGCAACGGAGCCGGGGCACCGACGGTGTCCGCCGCAGTCCGCGGCGCGGCGGGCGAACCGATCCTGCTCGCCGAGCCGGCCGGCGTCGACGTGGCCCCCGGTGTGGTCGGTGGGACGGGCGGGCGTGTCGCGATCGACATCGCCAACATCTCGTTCCTCCCGACCGAGGTCGGTCGGGTGTTCATGGCCGGGGCACACCCCGACGACTTCGTCATCACCGAACAGAGCTGTCTCGGGCGGGCGCTCAATCCCGACGCGAGCTGCGCGGTCGAGATCGAATTCCGGCCGACGGACGTCGGCTATCGGAACGCGCTGCTGGTCACCGTGACCGGACCGACGGCGAGCACCGCCGGCGGTGAGTACACCGCCGCCATCATCGGGGGGTACGCCCGCTACGAGCCGACGTTCGACGTCACGACGGAATCCGTCGTCGCCGGTGACCAGCTCGGGATCGGCCTCGAAGGGTTCCCGCCCGAATCGGAGGTGTCGATCGGGTTCGACGACGGTTCGGCGCCCTGGGCGACGGTGACGACGGGCGACGGCGGCGCCGCCTTGGCCCTGCTCCAGACGCCGACTCGCGTCCGGGCCGGCTCGCATCGGCTCGTGGCGTCGGCAGGTGACACCTCGATCGCCACCGTCGAGGTCGAGTTCGTCGCGACGCCGCGCCGTCCGACGCCGGGCCTCCCGGGCTTCGGACTCGGCTGACGGCGGTCGACTTCCGAACCCTCGCGGCTCCCGCCCGGTGGACGTGGTACGTGTGCGTCTACGTGTACGTGTCAGGTGCCATCGTGGTCGGCGACCACGAGTTCGCCGCCCAGCAGGACCGCAACGTCGCACCCGGTGCCCGAGGTCTGACCGACCACGGTGCACTCGACGGACAGCACGATGTTGTCGGACGGCGCGAACGGGATCGGGCTGATGCGGGGTTGGAACTCGTTGGCGGAGCTCATCGAACCGAGGTCGAACTCGTAGAGGATCTCGCCGTTGCGAAGGAGCTGTGCGGTGCCGAGGTCGCCGTTGGGGTTCTGGAGGACCAGGTCGGTCATCCGGAACTCGCTGTCGGGCGGGACGGTGACGGACTCGCTGCGTTCCTGGTTGACCCCGACGTCGACCGCGATGCGATACGACACCGGTTCGCCGGGTTCGTCGCCGCCGATGACCACGTCCGGCTCGTCGATCGGTACCGGGACCGTCGACGGCACCGTGGTGACGCTCGGTTCGACGGTCAGTTCGTCGAGCCGCTCGTCGACGGCGCGATCGGCGGCGTCGCGCAGCTCGGGTCGGACGACCCCGAACCAGGCCGCGATCACAGCGGCGATCACGGCCCCCGTCGCCAGCGCGCGGCCGAGGAACCGTGCCGACAACGTCGGTGGTTGGATCAGCGTCGCCAGACCGCTCGCCGGTTCGTGATCGGGTTCGGTGGCCTCGATCTCGAAGTCGAGCTGGCGTTCGGAGCGTCGGAACCGTCCACCCCCCACCTTGGCGTTCAGACGCACGAGGCTCGTCGAGCCGGGGGCGACGCCGACCGCGGGTGGATCGAACGTCCCGTCGACACGGTTCGTGCGGTCGACCAGGTGCAACCGGCAGTTGGCCAGGTTGTTGCCGTGGTTCTCGACCATGAACTCGAACGTCGCCCGGCGTCGCGCCCGACGGACCGGCTGGAGCGTGGTGATGCGGCGATCGTCGAACGACGCCACGTCGGCGAGGGTCTCGGCGATCACCTCGTCGTCGGGGTCGGCCTGAGAGACGACGCGCACCGCCACGGTGGTGGGACCGGCCGTCGTCGAGTAGATGGCGGGCGGTCGGACCACGACCTCGATGACGTCCTGTGACCCGCCGAACAAGGTGACGTTGGGCCGGGTGATCGTGGTCCACGGAGCCGTGAGGCCCGCCGGGATGACGGTGTAACTCTCCGTGCGATCGCCGACGTTCTCGACGCTGAGCAGCATCGACGTCGGAGCGCCGGGGACGACCGAGACCTCGTCGAGTGAGAACCACGCCTGCGCCGACACGTCGCCGACGCTACAGCCCGAGTGCCCCGCGCCGGCGTACCGCCGCCGATCCGGCGCACGTCGTCGGCCACGATCGGCCACGATCGGCCAGGATCGTTCAGGTGCGGGGCTGTGTGCGTTCATCGACCTCCGCGTAACCTGCGGGGCATGCCCGTCGACGCAGCCACCGCCGGCTATCCGGCCCACCGTCCCCGTCGGCTGCGCACGACGGCCGCGATGCGCGACCTCGTCGCCGAGACCCGCGTCGACACGGCCGACCTGATCGCGCCGCTGTTCGTGCGGGAGTCGATCGACGCGCCGATCGAGATCGAGTCGCTGCCCGGCGTGTACCAGGACACGGTCGACAGTCTCCGGCGACGGGTGGCCGGGCTGGCCGATCTCGGCGTGAAGGCGATCATGCTGTTCGGTGTCCCGACGACGAAGGATGCCGTGGGCTCGGGCGCGTTCGACCCCGACGGCATCGTGCAGGTCGCACTCCGACAGCTGCGTGCCGATCTGGGCGACGACGTCGTGCTGATGGCCGATCTGTGCGTCGACGAGTACACCGATCACGGCCATTGCGGGATCGTGCGCGACGACGGACGCTCTGGTGCGTACGTCGACAACGACGCCACGATCGAGGTGTATGCCAAGGCGGCCGTCGCGCAGGCCGACGCCGGTGCGCACGTCGTGGCTCCGAGCGGGATGATGGACGGTCAGGTGGGTGCGATCCGTCGAGCGCTCGATGAGCACGGTCACGCGGCCATCCCGATCTTGGCGTACGCCGCCAAGTACGCGAGCGGCCTGTACGGCCCGTTCCGCGATGCCGTCGACGTCGAGATCGTCGGCGGCGGCGATCGCAAGGGCTACCAGCAAGATCCCCGCAACGCCCGCGAGGCGCTCGTGGAGGTGCGCGCCGACCTCGAGCAGGGCGCCGACATGGTCATGGTCAAGCCGGCGCTGGCGTATCTCGACATCATCCACGAGGTCCGTCGCCACGTCGACGTCCCGCTCGCCGCGTATCACGTCAGCGGCGAGTACTCGATGATCAAGGCCGCGTCGGCCAACGGTTGGATCGACCACGACGCGGTCGCGACCGAGCACCTGACGGCGATCAAGCGTGCCGGCGCCGATCTGATCCTCACCTACTTCGCCGGGTGGTTCGCCGAGCGTGCCGCCGGAAAGGACACGACATGACGATCGACGTCTGTGTGCCGGGCGCCTGCGAGGCCGCCGGGTGCGTCCCGACCGTGTGTACCGGGGCCGGGCTCCGGTCGAACGACGAGTTCTTCGCGAGGTCGACCGCCGTGATCCCCGGCGGGGTGAACTCGTCGATCCGGGCCTTCAAGTCGGTCGGGGGGCGGCCCTACATCGTCGCCCGCGCGGACGGCGCCCACGTCTACGACGTGGAGGGCACCGAGTACATCGACCTCGTGCAGAGCTACGGCGCCGTCATCCTCGGGCACGCACATCCGGCGATCACGGCGGCGGTGACCGCGGCCGTCGCCGACGGCACGTCGTACGGTGCTCCGACCCCGCGCGAGATGAAGCTGGCCGAGGCGATTTCGGTGCGGGTGCCGTCATGCGAACAGGTCCGGTTCATGAACTCCGGCACCGAGGCCACGAGCACAGCGGTGCGTCTGGCGCGCGGTGCCACCGGTCGTGACCGGGTCGTCATCTTCCACGGCAACTTCCACGGTGCGACCGACGCCCTCCTCGCCGCCGGCGGCAGCGGGGTCGCGACCCTCGGGTTGCCCGGCACGGCCGGCGTCCCCGACGGCGCCGTCGCCGAAACGATGGTGGTGCCCTACAACCAGGTGCCGACGCTCGACGACTCCGTCGCCTGCGTGATCGTCGAGCCGGTCGCCGCCAACATGGGCGTCGTCGCCCCGGATCCGGCGTTCCTCACCGGTCTCCGCGCCGAGTGCGACCGCGTCGGCGCGGTGCTCGTGTTCGACGAGGTCATCACCGGGTTCCGGCTCGGCAGCGACGGTGCGCAGGGTGCTTACGGGGTCACCCCCGATCTCACCACGTTCGGCAAGGTGATCGGCGGCGGCCTGCCCGTCGGTGCGGTCGGTGGCCGCCGCGACCTCATGGAGACGCTGTCACCGCTCGGGCCGGTATTCCACGCCGGAACGCTGTCGGGGAATCCGCTCGCCACCGCCGCCGGTCTGGCGGCGCTCGATCTGTTGGACGATGCTACCTACGACGAGCTGCGCCGGCGGGCGGCGCGTCTGGCGACGGTGCTCGGTGATGCGTGTGCTGCCGCCGGGTTCGCGGCACAGTTCCCGGTGGTCGGCACCCTGGTCGGCATGGTGTGCGGTGAGGTCGACACACCGACCGACTTCGCGTCGGCGAAGCGCACCGACGAAGCGGCGTACGGTCGGTTCTTCCACGCGATGCTCGACGAGGGTGTGGCCATGGCGCCCGGTGCCTACGAAGCGATCTTCGTCGGGATGGCCCACGACGACGCCGTGCTCGACGAGATCGGTGAGCGTGCCCACCGGGCGGCCGCGGCATCGGTGGCGGCGTCGGATCACTGACCCCGCGGCGCCGTGTCGGGTCGGCCCGACCTGGCTAACGTCGCATCCAGATGCGACAGATCTTCAGCATCCGATTCTTCATGGCCGTCGGTGCCGTCGTGGGGCTGTTCTTCCTCCTCACGACGATCTTCGCCGCCCGTGAGGTGATCGAGGGCGGCGACGACCCCGCCGCGGGTGCACCCGAACCACACCGGATCGACTTCGTCGACCGGGTGTTCTCGTCGCGCAATGCCGACTTCCGCATCGACGACGGTGTCGCTGCGAGCGACACCGAGTTGATCATCGACGGGAGCCGATCGTTGCGCATCGTGGCCGGGACACCGGGCGAGAACCTGTGCCCCGACCTCGGCGAACTCGGGCGCTGTGCCGTCGTCGCCGATCTGCTCGGCGAGGCGGTGGTGTGGTTCGCCCTCGTCCCGATGGGTTCCGGTGACACCGTCGAGTTCCCGGCGATCGACGTGCTGGAGGACGGTCGGGCGCACCTCGTGAACGGGTGGCAGCTGCCGTACGCGCCGGTGCTCGATCGACGGTGTCGCGACGCCGAGGGCGACGAGGTCGAGTTCGACTCGTACCGTGAGTTCCGGGAGGTGCTGGGCGACGACTTCACGAGCATCTACTCGGTGACGACCCGTCGCCTCGAGGCGGTCGTCTGTGGTGAACGGGTCGCCTACGCACCCCCACCGAACACGACGCCGGACGCCGTGCCGGACACGGTGCCGGACACGGGGCCGGAGAGCACACCGGTCTCCGGAGGCGACCCGTCCGACGGCGCTCCAGCCGACACGCGCACGTCCCCCTGATCCGGCGGCGCTGGCCGCGGCTGAGCCGCCGCCCGTCCGGGTCCTTCGAATTCTGTGGAAGCGCCGACGACGTCTCCGGCTTGTTCGCTTCCACAGAGTTCGGAGCGACGCTGTGTGGAAGCGCCGAGGACGTCCTCCGGCATGATCGCTTCCACAGCGTGGGCCGGGGTTCGTCGAGTCGGGAGAGACGTGGGCTGGTGGGTGGGCAGCGTCAGAGGGAACGGACGGCGTGGGCGGCGGCGATGCCGGAGTCGAAGGCGCCTTCGACCTTGGGACCGGCGAAGAGGTCGCCGGCGAGTACCAGGCGATGTTCGTCGTCGACCCAGCAGGCGTCGGGCCACGGATCGCTCGGTGCTGCGAAGCGCCAGCGTCGGATCGTCGTGTCGACGACGGCCGCCGGATCGCTCCAGTCCGAGGCGGCGTCGAGCAGCCGTTCGGCGATCTCGTCGTCGGGGAGATCCCAGTGCTCGGTGCTCCAGGCCCAGGTGGCGTGCAGCGTCACCGCCGGGACCGTGCTGATGCCCTTGCGATGGTTGTCGGCCACGAAACCGAGGGGTGCCGTCGGGTGCGCCGGGTCGAGCTGGACGCCACCCGGGTCGGGGACATGGCTCGGGCGGTCGAGGGTCACGAGCCCGGCGATGATGCGGTGGTACTCACGACGGGCGAGGTCGTCGGGAAGCGCGACGTCGCTCTGTGCCAACAGCGCCCAGGACTGGGCGACCGGAGACGTCAGGACGAGCGCGTCGACATCGATCCGCGACGCATCGTCGAGGACCACCGTCCACCCTTCCTCGAGCCGATCGAGGGTGAACACCATGCTGTCGGTCCGCACGTCGAGGTCGGCGGCGAGGTCGGTGGCCAGGGTCGACATGCCGTCGGTGCCGGCGTAGCGCGGATAGCCGTCGGCGTCGCCGAACCCGCGGCACCATTCGAAGGCGATTCCTCGGTCGAGCCAGTCCTGCGTCTGCTCGCGCAGTGCGTCGTTGCGCACGGTGAAGAACTGGGCACCGGCGTCGAACGTCGCGTCGCCGATCCGCGTCGTACCGAGTCGGCCCCCGACCGACTCGTTGCGTTCGAGCACGACGACCTCGTGGTCGGGGTCGAGTCGGCTGGCAGCGGTCAGCCCGGCGAGACCGGCACCGACGACGGCGACCCGCATCAGCCGGCGGTGCGGGTGCGATCGGCGATCGTCACCACGTCGGCGACACGATCGACATCGTCCACACCGTCGACGTCGCCCGAGAACGCCCGCTCGGCCCGCTTGAAGAAGTCGAGCATCACCCGGTTGAACGTGGTGGCGTGCTCGATCATGAAGCCGTGCGCGGCCCCACTGACGACGACCAGTTCGGCGGTCGGGATCAGGTCGGCCAGTTGCTCGGAATCACCTCGCGGCGTGAGGATGTCCTGGTTGCCGACGATGACGAGCGTGGGAGCCGTGATGGTGGGGAGCAGATCGTGGAGCTGGTCGTCGATCGACAAGATGCCGGCGACCTGGCTGGCGAAGGCGTGTGGCGGTCGGGCGAGTGCGAGCGGACCCATCCAACCGACCGCGGGAGTGAGCCGCCGGAACGAGCGCGGTCCGATGACCCAGCGCGCCGCCTCCGCCGTCATCGCACCCATGCCGCGGGTCTGGGCGATCTCGGCCCATTCGGCCAGGAGCTCACGCCGCCACGGGTGGTGCTGGCAGGCAGTGCAGGCGAGCGTCAGTGACCGCACCCGGTCGGGGTTGCGGATCCCGATGATCTGGGTGATCACGCCGCCCATCGACGCGCCGATCACGTGCGCCTGCTCGACGCCGACGGCATCGAGCACGGCGATCGCGTCGTCGGCCATCTGCTCGAGCGAGTACGGCCCGTACGGCTTGTCGCTGCGGCCGGCGCCGCGGTTGTCGAGGGCGATCGTGTGGTAGCTGGGGGCGAGTGCCAGCCGCTGCAGGTCCCACAGGTGCTTGTCGGCACCGAGTCCCTGGATCATCAACACCGGCGGGCCGCTGCGCCGCCCCGATTCCCGGTAGTGCAGGCGGGTGCCGTCGGACGAGCGGACGTAGGGCATCAGACGCCTCCGATGCCGTTGAACGGGAGCCAGTCGAGCGGGGTGCCGGTGAGCGCACCACCGAGTTCGTCGAGCAGGGCGTCGAGGTGGTGCTGGAGTGCGTCGGCGGTCTCGAGTTCGTCGAGCGGACCGCGCCGCTTGCGAGCGAGCCGGATCGGCGCACCGATCTCGACCCGGGCCGATCGGCGGAGCGGCACCGAGACCGTCGCCGCCGGGATCGCCGGCACCTTGGTGATCGTGGCGGCGCCGACGATCCGGTGATCGACGATGCCGGACGTCCGGTTCGTGATGTGCGGCGCCGCGCCGAGCACGACCAACTGGTCGGCGGCCAGGGCGCGCTCGACCTCGCGAGGGATGGGGAGCAGCCCGCCCAGCCGCTGCATCATCGGCCCGACCGGCGCGACGTCGGGCCGACCGACGAAGCGGACCGGACGACCGGTCGCGCCGCCGATCGCCAGCGCCGCGAACACCGGTGCCAGCGCGAATCGTCGAGCGTTGACGACGATGAGGGCTCCCTTGCGCTTCGGGACGTGTTGAGCACCGCCGACCGACACGTTCCAGCGCAGACGGCTCGCCGCCCACACCCGGTCGACGAACCCGTTGTCGCGTCCCCAGTCGTCCACATCGTTCGCGGTCCAGACCCGCACCTGGTCGGCCGCCGACCCGGCGACACCGGCCGCGTGCCCGCCGAGACTGCGGGCGGGCAGGGTGATGACGTCCGCCAGTTGGCGCGACGGATGGCTCATGACGCAGTCTCCCACGCGACGTCGGACGGGGTGTGGACGACGCTCGGCCAGCCGTACAGCTGGTCGATCACGTCGCTCGTCGTGGTCGTCGGGGCGAATCCGAGCACCTCTCGGGCGCGCTGGCCGTCGGCCAGGCGACCCCGATGGAACATTTCCTGGACGTGATCGGGGATCGGCGCACCCGCGAGGTAGTTGAGCGCCCGTGCCACTCGCCACTCGGGGCCGATCAAGGGAACGGGTATCCGTCCGCCGCGCCGGATCGCCTGGAACGTGGTGATCGCGCCGGGTGCGACGATGTTGAGCGGCTCGTCGAGACGGGCCTCGGCCGCCAGGACGAACGCCGCCGCGGCGTCGTGCTGGTGGATCACGGCGAAGGGCGGGTCGGCCAGCGCACTGAACGGGACGGCCGGCATGCGCAGGACCCTGCCGAGCGCGCTCGGCACGTGCGGGCCGAGCACGGTGGCGAGGCGCAGCGTGCCGACCGAGACTCCGATGCGACGGCCGATCGCACGCGCGGTGCGCTCGATGTCGTCGACCATGTGCCCGTAGACGCTGGTCGGATCGCGAGGTTCACGCTCGGTCGGGCGGGTGAGCGAGTTGCGCGCCCGACCGTAGATCTCGAGGCCGCTGCGGACGACGATCGACTCGAGCGCCCGGCACTCGGCGGCGGCGCCGAGGATCGACGTGGCGGCGTCGTCGGTGAGCCCACGGGCCACGCGTGTGTTCGCGCGAGCGTTCGGCTCCCACACGGCGATGTGGACGACGATGTGCGGGTTGAACGCCGTCACCGTCTCGACGGTGCGGTCGTGCTGGCCGGCCACGATACGATGGAACACCGCCCTGCGAAGTCGACGGCGGGGTGGGTCGACGTCGATGCCTTCGAGCGATCCCACCCACGGTTCGTCTTCGAGCAGACTGGCGACCCGAGACCCGAGCTCTCCACCCATGCCGCTCACGAGTACCCGAACGCCTGCCATCGAGCACCAAGCTATCCGGGCGCGTCAGCGGCGCGTCCGATCGGGTGTGGCGGCCGTCACCTTCCTGGTCACGGCGTCGTTCGGTTCTGCGGCGGCCCTGGGCGGGATCTCCGACGCCGGCGAGGTCGGTTCGCCGGCCGAACGCGTGATCACCACGGGGGAGGGGCTGTTGTTCCCGATCGATCCGTCGCCGATGTGCGAGGTGTTCGACAACTTCGGCGGCCACAGCAAGGCCCGCGGCTCCGGAGGTCACCAGGGGCTCGACATCGGCGCCACGGAGGGCCAGGAGGTGTACGCGGTCGCCGACGGGGTGCTCGAGATCCAACACACCGACCTCGACAGCGCACCCGGTCTGGGCTGGCGGCTGTGGGTGGACGACCCGGTCGACGGTGGGCCGGTCCAGTACCGCTACTACCACCTCGCGAGCTTCGCCGACGGCCTCGAGGTCGGCAGTCTCGTGACCAAGGGTCAGGTCATCGGATACGTGGGTGACACCGGCAACGCGACACCCGGCGGCCACCACCTGCACTTCGAGGTGCGCCCGGGCGAGAAACAACGATACGGCTCGCCCGAACCGGTCGACCCCGTCCCCCTCCTCGACATCCCCACCACCTGCAACCTCTACTGACACAGATGGTGTCGGATCCCTCCCGTGCGACGACGGGAGGCGGCAGGACATGGAGGCACGGAAGGGATCCGACACCATCTGTGTCGGAGCGGGCGGTGGTCAGCGGAGGTCGGCGGCGTCTTTGACGACGTCTCGGGCCCAGGGGTCGAGCTTGCGGTGGGTGAGACGTTCGGTCATCTCGATCGCCTTGGTGGGATCGTCGATGAGGCCGGCCCAGCGGATGTAGCCGCCCATGATGCCGACGATCCGGTCGCCCAACTCCTCGCCGTGCACCATGACCTTGTTGCCGTTCTTGAGCAGGTCGTCGAGTTCGGTGTAGAACGCCTTGAGCCACGCATCGCGTTCGTCGTTGCGGAACGGCCGATGCCGGTACGGCATGTTCAGTTCCTCGTAGTTGTGCAGATTGCTCGACGCCTGGATGATCGAGATCACGTAGTTGAACCCGTTCTCACGGAGCCAGATGATCTCCTCCTGGCGCCGGACGCGACGGTGGTTCTCGCCGTACCCGCCAGGTCGCTCGCAGATCGCGAGCTTGTCCTGCAGGATCCAGGTGAAGTGGCGGGGTTGGATGCCGAGCGCCCACTTGCCGCGGAGCTTCGGTGGCATCAGCCGATCTCCCAGCAGCGGGCGGAGGTGTTGGATCGCGTCGACATGCGGGTGCCGATGTTACCGCTCCGGTGGAACGATGCGGAAGGCCTGGCGAGATCGTTCGATCCGGCGCCCGCCCGGGAGTTCGCAGGCGACGGCGCGTCCGTGGGCGACGTCGAGCACTCGCTCGATCGCCGCGGCGTCGGGCGGATAGCCGGATTCGGTGAGCCACCGCCGCAGAGCACGACGGGCGATCGCCGGATCCGCTGCGGCCATCGCCCGCGCATCGGTCGGGTCGAGGTCGTCCGCGAGCGCGTCGAGGACGAGGTCGTCGTCGCGCAGCAGGTCGGCCGTGCGCGCCAGGATCGGAGCGACATCCCGCTCGGCGATGTCGGCCATCAGCGGGATCAGTTCGTGGCGGACACGGTTGCGCCAGAGGGAGGGATCGTCGTTCGATCGGTCGCGCACCGGTTCGATGCCGAGTTCGGAGCAGACCGCCTCGGTGTCGAGTCGGCGGATCGTGAGCAGCGGGTGCTGCGGGCCGGGTCGCATGGCCGCCAGCCCGGTGGTGCCACTGCCACGCAGGAGGCGGAGGAGCAGCGTCTCGGCCTGATCGTCGAGCGTGTGACCGGTCATCGATCCGGGCGGGACGACCGAGCGGCGGGCGGCGCGGGCCCGGGCCTCCAGGTTGGGGCCGGTACCGACCTCGACCCGATGGACGACGATCTCGATGTCGAGCCGGCGGGCGATCTCGCGTGCCCGATCCGCGTCGGCGGACGACTCCGGTCGGATGCCGTGGTCGACGTGGTGGGCGACGACCTCGAGGCCGGCGTGGCGCGCCAGCGCGAGCAGGGCGGTCGAGTCGGGTCCGCCGGAGAAGGCGGCGGTGACGGGACGTGTCGGGAGGGGGAACGTGCAGTGCGGGAGGAGCCGGTCGAACTCGCTCAGAGCTCTTGCTCGCGGCCGCGCTTGCCGTCGGGGTAGCGCTGCGACGACACCTGCTTGAGGTAGCCACCGATGAGCGCCACGGCGCCCGCGACTCCTGCGATCAGCAGGACCAGACCGATCCACCAGTGCCAGATGTAGGCGGCAAGCATGCGAGTCAGCGTAGCGAGCGGTGGGGCCGGACGCGGCATCCGCTCGGGATCGGCCGCCGGGCTGGCCCCAGCCTGATTCGGGTCAGGGCTGGTCGGGGGCGCCGATGACGCCGTCGCCGTCGAAGTCGGTGGCGAAGCACGACTCGATCTTGGCGAGCAGCCCGGGCGGCACCTCGTCGTTCGAGCACTTGCGGCGGATCGCCGCCTTCAGTTCGGCGTGGAAGTCGAACGCCTGGAGACAGTCCATGCAGTCGCTGAGGTGGCCGTGGATGTGCCCACGCAGTTCGTCGCTCAGTTCGCCGTCGAGGTAGGCGTCGAGTTCGCGGATGGTTTCGTTGCAATCGGGCATGTCGTCGAGCTGGGTCAGGTGTCCGCACCGCTGGGTGCGCTGGTGAGGCCACGAGCCTCGGCGTAGTCGTACAACGCGCGCTGCATCGCTTTTCTTCCCCGATGGAGCCGACTCATCACGGTGCCGATCGGGATGTCGAGCATCTCGGCGATCTCTTTGTAGGCGAACCCCTCGACGTCGGCGAGCAGGACGGGGAGGCGGAAGTTCTCCGGCAGGTCTTCGAGGGCCTGCTTGACCTCGTCGTCGGTGAACACGTCGAGGAACTGTTCCTCGGCCGACATCGACGCCGCGGCCGTCTCCATCGAGCCGAGCCGGCGGTAGAGGTAGAGATCCTCGATGTCGGCCAGATCCGACTCCTGCGGTCGCCGCTGCTTGGCCCGATACCGGTTGATGTAGGCGTTGGTGAGGATCCGGAACAGCCAGGCACGCAGGTTCGTGCCCTCCTGGAAGGTGTGGAAGCTGCGGAACCCGCGCAGGTAGGCCTCCTGTACCAGGTCTTCGGCGTCGGCCTGATTGCGCGTCATGCGCATCGCCGCCGAGTAGAGCTGGGGGGCGTACTCCATCGCCTGATCGGCGAACGTGCTCTGGTCGGCCACGAGGGCGACCCTAACGCGTCGTGTTCCGATCCGCGGTAGGTGATGCGTCGTCGAGGCGATCGTGGTGCAGGTCGTCGAGGAGCTCGTCGATCGAGGCCACGAAGCGTTCGAGGTAGCTCGCGAACTCTTCCAGTTCGACCTCGTCGAAGGGTTCGAGCAGGCGCCGCATCGCCAGCGAGCGCAGGCGGCGGATCCGCCGCACGGTCTCGATGCCCTGCTGGGTCGCCGTGGCCTGGACGTACCGACGATCGTCGTCGATCTGGCGCCTCTCGGCGAGCCCGAGACGTTCGAGGCGGTCGACGGCGCGGGTGGCCGTACTCGGGTCGACGTGCATCGCGTCGGCGAAGTCGCTCATGCGGATGCCGTCGCGGTGGGCGACGATGATCTCGAGCGCATCCGTCTGTGCCTGTTCGAGCTTGGGACCGTCGGGGCCGAGGAGGTGGGCGCGCATCGCCGGGCCGGTGGCGTTGCGGCGCAGTTCGCGCCAGGCGAGCGCGATCCGGTCGGAGGTGGTGGGGGGTCGGCGCACCGCACTCCGGGGACTCGACATGGCCGCAGCGTACTTCGGCGGCGTCTCGACGAAGGATGGTCAGCGGGTGCCGAGGATGAGCTGATCGACCGGCGCGAAGTCGTCGGTGAGGACCATCGCGTCGTCGAGGTACGCATCGAGGTCGCCGTCGTCGCCGACGAGATCTCCCTCGTCACCGGCGGCGACGCGTGCCGCGTCCCACGCTTCGACGTCGATGGGCGCGTCGCTCGCGAGGATCACCGAGTTGCCGATCGCGCCGTCGACCACGCCCGGTCCGCGCATGACGACGACGTGGTCGAACGTCGTGGTGAGCGTCGCCGCTTCGGCGCGCAGGAACGACTCGGCACCGCCGTCGATCACGTTGCCGACGTAGATGCCGTCGTCGCGCAGGACGCGGTCGACGTCGGCGAGGAACTCACGCGTCGCGAGGTGCCACGGCACCGATCGGCTCCCGAACGCGTCGCCGACGACGACGTCGGCCGAGTCGTCGGGCATGCGGCGGACCGCCTGCCGGCCGTCACCCGTGACGATCGTCGCCGGCGGGAGACCGAACTCCTCCTCGACGACGTCGATCAGCTCGGCATCGATCTCGAGCACGGTGTGCGTCGTGTCGGGTCGGGTCGCGTCCAGCCATCGGGGCACGGTCAGCGCGCCGCCGCCGATCGCGACCGCGTCGATGTCGTCGCCCGGGGTCTGGGTGTCGATCGCGTCGGCGATGCGGCGGACGTACCAGAACTCGAGGTGGGTGGGGTCGTCGACGTCGACGTAGCTGTGGCGCAGGTCGTCCAGGACCAGGGTGTAGCCCCCGTCGCGATCGGGATCGTCCTCGATCGACAGGCAGTAGTAGGCGGTCTGCACCTCACAGGGCGTGTCGGTCGCGGCGACCCCGGCGAGCCCGAGCAGAGCGACGCCGCCGGCGGACATCATGGCGGTGGCGTCGACGAGACGTTGTCCGAGCCACATCGCGACGCCGGTGAGGGCGAGGAACGCACCGACGGTGACGATCAAGGTCGTGACGGCGGCGAACGCGACGAGCACGTAGCCGGCGAGGAACGTGCCGGCGATGGCGCCGGCGGTGCCCCACGCCGAGAGGTGACCGACGACCGCTCCCGTCCGGTCGAGGTCGCGGAGCTGCAGCTTGACGACGGCGGGCGGTACGGCGCTGAGCACGGCGGCCGACGGGCCGAACGCCCACAGGGCGAGGATGATGCTCGACGGGCTGTCAGCGCCGGGGCCGGGGCCGGGGTCGCCCCCGAGGAAACGGACGATGGGGATCGAGGCGATCGCGAGCGCGCCACCGAACGTGAGCAGGAGTGGGATGAGCCGCCGCGGGTCAACGCGGTCGGCGGCGACACCGCCGGCCCACGCGCCGAGCGCGATGCCGGCCAGGATCGTCCCGATGATCGCGGTGTACGTCTCGAGGTTGACGCCGACGTAGGGGGCGAGCAGACGCCCGGCGAGGATCTCGAGGACGAGGACGGCGCCGGACGTGACGGTGACGAGCGCGATCGCGACGCCGTTCGGGAGCGGAACACCGTCCGGCGGCGGTGGCGCAGGGTGGTCGGCCATCCCGGCAGGCTACGAGCGAAGTCGACCCACGACGAGACAGCGAGCGGTGTCGGCGGCCATGATGCGGAGATGTTGCGTCGTCCCCTCGTCCCGTTCGTCGTCTTGGCCCTCACCGCGGCCGCGTGTGGTGGATCGGACGACGAGGCCGGGGACACGACCGAGGCTGCGGCGACGACCGAGACGACCGCACCGGCGACGACCGCACCGGCGACGACGGTGCCCGAGACGACCGCACCGGCGACGAGCGAGACGACCGCACCGGCGACGACGGTGTCCGAGACGACGGTGCCCGAGACGTCGCCGGCGAGCACGGCGCCGCCGACGACCGAGCCGGCGACACCCTTCATCCCGGTGGCCGACGGCCCGTACGAGGTCGGGGTGCAAACGATCACGCTCGACGACGATCCCGAACGTCCGCTGACGGTCGACGTGTGGTACCCGCTCGACGCCGGATTCGACGCCGCGGCCGCGTCGCCGATGCAGTACACGCTGCTGCCGGGCGTGTTCTACGAGTCGCCGGGGGCGTTCGCCGCGGCGCCCGACGCGATCTCCACCGACGGGCCGTTCCCGCTGGTCGTCTACTCGCACGGCAGCGGCGGACTGCGGTACATCCACAGCGCCTACACCGAGGCGCTGGCGAGCCACGGCTTCGTCGTCGCCGCTCCCGATCACACCGGCAACACCGCCATCGATCGGATCGCCGGTGCCGGCGACGATCCGGCGGTGATCTCGTTCAACCGTCCGAACGACGTGACTCGGGTGATCGACGCCATGACCGACCCGAGCAACCCGTCCGCCGGTCCGGTCGCGACCCACGTCGACGGCGAGCAGGTTGTGGTGACGGGACACTCGTTCGGTGGTTTCACGACGATCGCGATGGTCACCGGATTCACGAACGAGCTCGGCGAGTTCGCCGCCGACGATCGAGTGGACGCGATCGTCCCGTTGGCGCCGGCCGTCAGCGCGAACGCCTTCTCCGACGAGACGTTGGCGACGATCGACGTGCCGATGATGATCGTCGTCGGCGCCGACGACGTCACGACACCGGTCGATCCGAACGTGACCCGGCTCTGGGACAACGCCAGCGCGAGTTCGCCCGCCTATCGGGTCGAGCTGGTCGCCGGCGAGCACCAGTCGTTCACCGACATCTGCGCCTATCAGGACGCGGTCGGATCGTTGCCCGATGTGCCGGCCGTCGTGACCGAGACGATCGACGCGTACGCCGTCGAGGGGTGTTCGGACGGCGACATGGATCCGGCGCGGGTCGCGGAGTTGCTCGACACGTACGTGCTGGCGTTCCTCGACGAGGTGCTGGCCGGTGGACCGACGGTGCTCGAGGCGACCGGTAACCCGCCGGACGACGTCGTGTTCGACGCCCGCTGACGCGACGCCCGCCGAGGCTGCGTCCGCCGCGCGGCCTCACCGTGTGCGCGGCGGTACGGCGACGCGTTCTCCGGGAGCGGGCACCATCGCCGGCACGCCGAGGCGTTCGTGCACGGCGTCGGCCAAGCTCGCTGCGGCGTCGGGTTCGCCGTGGTTGACGAGGACCAGGTCGGGATCGTCGGCGGTCGCGAGCCAGGCGAGCAGCTCCGAGCGATCGGCGTGCGACGACAGCTCGATCGACACGACGTCGGCGGCCACGCGGTACTCGGATCCGAACATCTTGATCCGGTCGGCGCCGTGCCGGAGCTGATCACCGCGAGTGCCCGGCGCCTGGAATCCGACCAGGACGACGGCGTTGCGACTGTCGCCGATGCGATCCGCGAGATGGTGCAGGACGCGGCCTCCGGTCGCCATCCCCGACGCCGACACGATGACGAACGGACCGTGGCGGGCGTTGAGCGACTTCGACGCTTCGGTCGTGGGCGTCTCGGTGATGTCCAACGAGGGGAACAGCGGCCGGTCGGCGACACCGGGCCGGAACTCGGGCGAACCTCGTAGCCGTCCGTTGCGGTACACGTCGAGAGCCCGGCTGGCCATCGGACTGTCGACGAAGATCGGGAGGTTCGGGATGTCGCCACGTTCCACGAGCTGGTCGAGGTGCCAGAGCACGACCTCCGTGCGGTCGACGGCGAAGGCGGGGATGATCACCACGCCGCCCTGTCGGGCCGTGTCGTTGACGACCAGCGTCAGCGCCGCGGCAGCGTCGACGTCGAGGTGCGCTCGGTCGCCGTACGTCGACTCGACGACGACGACATCGGCCGCGCCGATCGGGTCGGGCGGCAGCAGCAGAGGGTGACCGGCCCGGCCGAGGTCACCGCTGAACACGAGGCGCCGGTCGCCGACGTCGACGTGGAGCGAGGCGGCCCCGAGGATGTGGCCGGCCCGGGTCCACTCGACGTCGATGCCGGCGGCGACCGTTCGCCGCTCACCGAAGCCGACGGGCACGAACTGCGCCAGCGACCGCACCGCGTCGGCTTCGGTGTAGAGCGGCTGCGCGGGGTGGTGCTTGCTGTAGCCCTTGCGGTTGGCGAACGCCGCCTCCTCCTCGTGCAGGTGGCCGCTGTCGGGGAGCACGATCGCTGCGAGGTCGCACGTTCCGCCCGTGGCGTACACGGGGCCGCGGAAGCCGGCCCGGCAGAGCCGGGGCACGTAGCCGGAGTGGTCGACGTGGGCGTGGGTGAGGACGACGGCGTCGATCGAGGCGGGGTCGACGGGGAACTCGGCCCAGTTGGCGAGTCGGAGCTCCTTGCGACCCTGGAACACGCCGCAGTCGATCAGGACGCGGGTGTCGCCCGTCTCGAGCAGGGTCTTGCTGCCGGTGACCGTCCTGGCGCCGCCGAGGAACGTCAGCGTCGGACCAGATGGTGGCGTCGCCACGGATGACCTCCTTTCGTCCTCGTCGCACCCATCATGCGCGGGTACCGATCGGGTGGACCACGGCCCAAGGTCACCGTGATCCGAGGAGTGGAGTGGGAGCCGGACCGTTGATGTGGCTAACCTTCGCTCCTGTGTTAAGGAGACCTATCAGATCGTTCCCTACTCGTCTGCTCGCGTCCGCCGTCGTCGCAGCGATCGCCGTCGGTGCCTGCGGTGGCGATGGTGACGACGGGTCGGCGAACACCACGACCGGCGTCGATGCCGCCACCGACGCAACATCCGGTGAGGCGTCGGTCGGAGATGCGTCGTCGACCGTTCCCGGCACCTCGACGCCGACACCCGCTACCGAGGGAGACGATCCCGACGAGGAGGACGCCTCTGGCGCAACCGCCACCACCGCGCCGAGTGTCACGGACGGGGAGCCGACCGAGGCGGACGACGAGTTCCCGGTCACGATCGAGCACCGACACGGGACGACGACGATCGAGTCGGAGCCCCGACGCGTGGTAGCCGCCGGTCTGCGCGATCAGGATGCCTTGCTCGCCCTCGGGGTGATCCCGGTCGGGGTGCAGGACTGGTTCGGTGACCAGCCCGACGCCGTGTGGCCATGGGCGCAGGACGAGCTCGGTGACGCAGATCCGCTCGTGCTCGACGCGACCCAGATCGACTTCGAGGCGATCGCCTCCCTCGATCCCGACCTCATCGTGGCGATCGACAGTGGGCTCACGCCGGAGGACTACGAGCTGATGTCGGCGATCGCGCCGACCGTCGCCCCGCCGCCGGACCACCCCGACTTCGCCGTGCCGTGGCAGATACGCACGATGCTCGCCGCCGAGGCGGTCGGACGGTCGGAACTCGGTCGCCAGATCGTGGCCGACGTCGAGGCGCAGATCGCCGAGGCCGCAGCGGCACACCCCGAGTTCGACGGGGCCACGGCGCTCGTCGGTCTGGCCGGTGCCGACGGTCAGGCGTACGCGTACGGGAGTGACGACGTCCGGAGCCTGCTCCTCGTCGAGCTCGGCTTCTCGGTGCCCGAACGCGTCGACGAGCAGGTCGAGGAGGGTTCGTTCTACGTGACCCTGAGCCAGGAGAACTTCGACCAGCTCGATGCCGACGTGCTCGTGTGGGTCGGTGGTGACGCCACGTCGTTCGACGGTGTCACGGCCGAGCCGCTCTACCCGCCGCGCGTCGTCGACGAGGGACGAGATCTGTTCCTGCCCTACGACCCGCTGGGTGGCGCGATGTCGTTCGCCTCAGCGCTGAGCCTGCCGTTCCTCGTCGAGGAGCTCGTCCCGCAGCTCGCGTTGGCACTCGACGGTGACCCGACGACGACCAGCGAATACGGTCGCTGACGCCCGCATGGGGTGTGAGCGGGGTGGGTGACGTGACCGACGGCGCGCCCCCCGGGCGATGGTCGGCGTACGACCGGATGGCGCAACACGTCGCGCCGGCGGGCGAACGCCTGCTCGACCTCGTGGACGGCGGCCGGTCCGAGGCAGCGACCCTGCTCGACGTCGGGAGTGGCAGCGGTCTCGGACTGCGCGCGGCTGCTGACCGTGGCTGGGTCGCCATCGGCCTCGATCGGTCGGAGGATCAGGTCGCCGCGGCCGGATCCGTCGTGCGTCAGGTCCGGGGCGATGCGTTGGCGCTCCCGTTCGAGCGGGCCTCGTTCGACGCCGCCGTGTCGAACTTCGCGCTGATCTTCGCCGGCGATGTCGAACATGCCGTCACCGAGGTGTCGCAGGTCGTTCGCCCGAACGGTTGGTTCGCGTTCTCCGCGTGGCGCCCGGGCGGCTGGCCTGGTGCGTGGCGGCGGCGCATGGCCACCGCGCTCGGTCGGGAACCGACCCCGTTCCCGACCGGGTTGGGCGAGGCGGAGGTCGCCCGAGCGCTGCTCGTCGGTGCCGGCTTCGTCGACGTCGTCGTGCACCCGGAACGGCTGCGATGGGAGTTCGCCGATGTCGACGTCGCCGTCGACACGCTCACCTCTGCGGCCGGTGGTCTGCGGATGCTGCGGTCGATCGCGGTCGACGCCGGCGCCTGGCCGACCGTTCGGGAGCTGCTGCTCGACGACGCCGATCGTCGAGCCGTGCCGCTCGCCGGCGGCGGGATCGCCATCGACGACGAGTTCCTGGCGGTTGCAGGTCGTCGCCCCGACTCCAGGTCCGGCATGGGATGACCGGAACGTCGTCGGTCCGGCAGCCGGTGCGTCGAGACGACCGCACTCGAGGCGCAGGTCAGTTCGACGCGGTGGCGGGCAGGACGAGGTCGAGCGGGACGTCGGCGGTCTTCTTGCCGGCGATCGCGTAGTAGAAGATCGGCTCGCCGTCGATCGAGAGCCGGTGACGGTACCGCTCGAGGTGGTGGATCTCGAGGTAGTCCGTGAAGACGAGCTCGCGGATGGTCGTGGAGAAGTCGGTGTGTTCGTCGTGTTCGAGGAAGGTCTGCTTGATGTTGAATGCGACCCAACCGCCGGGTCGGATCAGGTTGAAGGCATTGACGAACGCGAGCGGCGGGATGTCGCCGAACCCGATCGCCGCGACCGTGGTCAGACAGTCGAACGACCATTCCTCGAGCTCGTGCCGGGAGGCCTCGTCGAGGTCGGTCAGATCGCAGACGACGTAGTCGTCGTACAGCCCCCACCGGTCGCGCTCGCAGGCGTCGGCGGCGGACTGGATGATGTCGACGCCGACGATTCGGGCGGTGCCAAGTCGGCGGAGTTCCTCGGCCATGATGCCGTTGCCGGCCCCGAGGTCGAGCACGCGGAGCGTGGTGGTGAGGTCGCCCGCCTGCTCGGTCGCCGACCGGAGGATGCTGGCGACCTTGGCCGGCGACCGGCACTGCAGCCGGTCGTAGAAGATCTGCTCGTAGAGGCCGGGTCGCCGGTAGATCTCGTCGTAGTCGTGGAATCGCAGCCGGGTCGTCTCGCCGCCTTCGTGGAGATCGAAGGTCACCTCGTCCTGATCGAGGTGCTCGGACTCGGCGGTCGGGAACTGAATTCGGTAGCGCTGCACACTGCTCCTTGGGGGTCGTCTTGCAGAGGTCACTCCATCAATAGCAGGTCGTCGCCGACGATCGACCAACTCCGTTCGAGGTGTCTCGAGGTCGACGTGCCGACGAGTCCCGCTGTTCCGTCCCCGGCGAGCCGACTCTGTGTTGGATTCTCGGTTCAGGGGCCTGAGCGACACCGACCCTCGACCTACGCAGCAGCGACCAGTGAAATCGCGACCAGTGTCCTCTCGCTCGCCGACGCCGTCGCCTGGTGCATCCCAACCATCTTCACCAGCTCTTGGTTGAGATCGGCCGGCCTTCGTCGGTTGGGCCGGCCTCTTGCGGCTGCGTAGTTCTGATCGGCTTGCAAGTCGTCGGACTTCGTTGTCGCCGCCAGATCAGACCGTGGTCGAAGCGATCTTGGCGACGAGGTCTGCCATCGCCTCGGGCTCGGCGAACCAAGGGACGTGGCCCGCTCCGAGCAGTCGGAGCTCGGCGTTCGGGATCATCGATACCAATGCCTCGGCCACTGTGACGCCGCTCGCTGAAACTCCCCAGTGTTGCTCGGCAGGTCTGGGGAGTTCTACGTGAGCGTGGTCATCGCACTACCGGCCGAACGTGCCGTGCGCCGTTGCTGCCCGGTTCGGTGTCGCACAAGGCAGCGACGACATGATCAAGCGAACGCGCAGTGTTTCCAGCAAGAAAGGCGTCGCAGTGGGGCAGGGCAGCCGCCATGCCTCCGGTCAGTGGCTCGAAGCCATCTGCTGCGGACCGGGGGTTGACCCATACCACGCGGTGGCAGCGGAGCGCGAGTCGGCGCATCTGGCGACTCGTCTCCTGAGGGTCATCGCTGTCCCAGCCGTCGGAGAAGATGACGACGGTCGCTCCTCGCACGAGCGTGCTCCATGTTCGGTGTCGGAGCAGCTTCGCGAGACTGGCCGCCAGTCGTGTTCCGGAGAACCGGTCGCCGATCGAGTCTCCGAGCCCGTCGATCGCCTCTGACGGTGAGCGGAGGCGGAGGGTGGTGGTGATGCGAGTGAGCCCGGTCGAGAACGCGAACACCTCCGCATCTCGACGGAGTGCGAGGGGGCGCGCCAGGTGCAGATAGGCACGGGCGTAGGTCTCCATCGAGCCGCTGACGTCGACGATCGCCACGATGCGCCGCGGGACCGAACGTGGCCGGGTCTCGATCAGCCGCACGACGTCGCCTCCGGTCCGCATCGCTCCGTGGAGTGTGCGGCGCATTGCGATCTGGCCGCCCGACGAACGTGCCTCGCGTCGGCGCGACCGCCGGTGCGGCCAGGCAACCAGCGAGGATTCGAGCATCTCGCCGACGCGAGTGAGTTCGGCCTCGTCAAGCAGATCGAAGGGCCGGTCGGCAAGCGTGGACGTCGCCGCCGGCCGGAGTTCCGGGATGGCGTTGTCGTCGGTTGCGTCGACGTCGTCGTGATCGTCGTTCGCGAAGTTGGCTGAGGGAAGCGTTGCCCAGGGCAGTGATATGATCGTCTCGCTGTCGGCGTCGGAGGATTGTCTCACTCGGGCGAGCATGTCGTCGTCCTCGGACTGGATCGGTGAGGGTTGCTGGCCACGCTGGTCGCTGGGCACGCGACCGACCTCGGTGTCGAACGCTGCGGCGAACACGGCATCGAAGCGTGCGAGATGGCGGTGATCGTGGAGAAAGCTGAGGCGCGCCATCCAGTAGAGGTCTCCGGTGTTGGGTGCGGGAATCACGTCGAGACATCGCGCGAAGCGTTCTGTCGCGGTGAATGCCACCGGGACCCCGGAGCGACGGAGCTGTGCTGCGAAGGCTGCAGCGAAGTTGGCGCGGTCGACCCCGACGAACATTGCGTCGCGGTGGGTCGACGGCATACCGGTCCCTACGAGTTGCGTTTGAAGATCAGTATCAACACGGCGAGAAGAGCGACGGCGGCGACCGGGGCGAGGCGCTTGTACACGGATGCGCCGGCGAGTTCCATGAGGTCGAGCGCCTCCACCGGTTCGGGAGCCGTTCTCGGCTTGGTCGCCTTGGCAGTGTCGGCTCCGTCGCTGACCGACGATGAGCCGTTCGACGTCGCGACGCTCTGCGCTGCGACCTCGTCGACGATGGCGTCGCCGAGCAGCCGCTGCTCGATGCAGTCGACGAACTGTCCAATGAGCTTGCCCGACACCTCGGCGATCATGTTCTTGCCGAACTGCGCGACCTTGCCCGAAATCTTGAGGTCGGTATGGATCGTGACCTTGGTGCCGTCGCCGTCTTCGGACATGTCGGCGGTGATCGTGGCCGAGGCGTTGCCCGAGCCTTTCGCGTCGCGGCCGTCCGCTTGGATCTCGACGTGGCGGGTTGCTTCATCGCGAACTGTCAGCAGTGCTTTGCCGGCGAAGTGGGAGGTGACCGGGCCGACCTTGATCTTGATCCTCCCGGAGTACTCGTCGCCGTCGTGGCCGGTGAGTTCGGCCCCGGGAAGGCAGGGGGCGATGAGCGGGATGTCGGTCAGGACCTCCCAGGCACGCTCGATGGGGACACTGACGCGGAATTCGTTGTCGAGGATCATGACTCTCCAGGGGTGTGGACGTTTGGTGCGGTCTTGGTGGTTCGCCGGGTACGACGAGTGAGCGAGTACCAGCGGGCAGCGATCACGGCGGCGAACCCGGACAGGCTCATGTAGCCGCCGGCCTGCAGCAGCAAGATCGCCTCGTGGTGGGCGAGCATCGAACCGATCATCTAGGACGCCACCTGTTCATCGAGTGCAGCGGTGACTGCGGCGACGTCGTCGGGCGTCTTCGCGATGGCGCCGATCGTCGCTCGGGCGTCGGCATGGTCGAGCCGCGTGACGCCGAGCGTCTGGAGTGCGGTGACCCAATCGATGGCCTCGGAGAGCCCCGGTGGTTTGTCGAGATCGAGACTCCGCGTTGATGAGACGAACGCGGTGGCCGCTTGGACGAGATCGGTGCTCGCGCTCGGGACCCGGCGTCGAACGATGTCAGCCGACCGCTCGAGACCTGGGTAGTCGATCCAGTGGTAGTAGCAGCGGCGCTTCAGCGCATCGTGCAGTTCGCGGCTGCGGTTCGACGTCAGCACGACGATCGGGGGAGTGGCCGCGGTGAACGTGCCGAGTTCGGGAACGGTCACGGAGGACTCGGCGAGGAACTCGAGAAGGAGTGCTTCGAACTCGTCGTCCGAGCGGTCGATCTCGTCGATGAGCAGCACGGGCGGGAGTACGCCGCTGTGGCGCACCGCTTTCAGGAGGGGGCGATCGAGGAGGTACTCGGAGGTGAACAGGTCGGACGACGCCATCGAGCTGTCGCCGGATTCGGCAAGCCGGATGCCGAGCATCTGGCGCGGATAGTCCCATTCGTACAGCGCCTCCGATGCGCTGATGCCCTCGTAGCACTGCAGCCGGATGAGTTCGGTGTCGAGCGCCGCAGCGAGTGCCTTCGCCGCGGTGGTCTTGCCGACGCCCGGCTCGCCTTCGAGCAGCAGCGGTTGACCGAGCTTCACGGCGAGGTAGAGCGCCATCGACATGCCGTCGTCGACGAGGTAGTCAGCGGCATCCAGCGATGTCCGGGTCTCGGTGATCGACGTGAACACGCTCATGCCGACGCACTCTTCAGATTCTCGTAGTCGTCCCAGGTGTCGACGTCGAGCGGCACGTTGCCCGCTATCGTGACGTCGGCGACCGGCCAGCGGCCGGACTCGATCATCTTCCAGACGGCTTTGTCGCCGTGCAGTCCGGTGATTGCGTCGAAGGTCGAGCGATCGAACCAGAACGGGTGTCCCCGACCGTCCTCGTAGTGGCAGATAGCGATGGACGCGGACCCGGCCGCTGCGGCAGTGAGCAGCGCATCGACCGAGGACGTCGCCACGTCGGGTTGGTCGCCGAGGAGCAGCACCATTCCGTCCGCTCGTTGATCGATGCTGTCGAGTGCGGCGACGATCGTCGAGGAGCATCCGGTCGTGTAGTGCACGTTGTCGATCACGACGCAGTCGGACAGGTCGACGTGATCACGAACCGCTGCTGCGGCACCGCCGAGTGCCACGATCAGCTGGTCGAAACTGCAGGAACGTGCGACGTCGAGTGTGTTGTCGAGCAGGGTTCGGCCTCGATACTCGAGCAGTTGTTTCGGTTGGCCGAGTCGGCTCGACGTGCCGGCGGCGAGGACCAGCCCGGTCGTGAACATCGTCCGTGTCATCGAATCAGGCCGCACCGAGTTCGTCGGCGTGGCGCGTGCGGCACCCGGGGTTGCAGAACCAGTAGTCGACACCGTCGTGCTGCAAATGTGCGGTGTCGGGGCCGATCGTGACCGTCATGCCGCACACCGGGTCGACCGCGGTTGCCGGTAGCGACGGTTCGGTGTCGTCCTTCGGGGGGCCGAGACCGTCCACGCGCACCGAGCGCACGACATCGGCGAGTATCGACAGTGCGATCTCCTCGGCGGTGCGGGCGCCGATGTCGACGCCGACTGGGCTGTGCACGACCTTGCGCTCGTCGTCGTTCAGACCGAGTGACTCGATGACGGCGGCGCCGCGTGTGGCGCTCGCGACCAGGCCGATGAAGCCGACCTCGGCGTCGAGCGCTGCCCGGATCGTCGCTTCCTCCTCGCGACCATGGCTGGCGATGAGGACCGCTGTGGCTCCGGTGACGGCGCCACCGTCGAGTGCGGTGTCCATGGCAAAGCCGAGTGGCCCACCCAACTGGACAAGCGCGTCCGCGATGGGCGTCGCACCGACCACGACCAATCTCGCTGCCGGGAGTTTTGCTTCGAGGAACACCTCGATGGCGCCTCCCGACAGGCACGGGTTGACGGTGGTGACCGCACCGGGGGCCTCGGGGAACGAGTCGCTCCCGTCGGGCAGAATCCGCAGCAGCGTGGACCCACCGCGTGCCAGCACGTCGAGCGCGGTGACGCGCACCGATTCTTCGGCGCACTGCCCGCCGACGAAGCCTTCGATGGTTCCGTCGGCGAGCACGATCGCGGCGTCGCCGGGCCGGGCCGAGGTGGGGCACTGGGCGCGCACGACCGTGGCTTGGACGAATCGGCGGCGTTGAGCGATCAGTTCCGCGGCGCGGCTGGCGATCGATGAGTGCATCAGGTCGACCGCATCAGATCGGTGGCGTGTGGTTGCCCTGCATGGTTTCCCATACCCGACTCGGGGTGAGTGGCATGTCGGCGTGGCGGATGCCATAGGGCTTGAGGGCATCGACGACGGCGTTGACCACTGCCGGGGGTGAACCGACGGTTGCCGACTCGCCGATGCCCTTGGCACCGATCGGATGATGTGGCGACGGAGTCACCGTGTGGCCGGTCTCCCAGTCCGGGACCTCCATCGCCGTCGGGATCAGGTAGTCCATCAACGAGCCGGAGAGGCAGTTCCCTTCGTCGTCGAAGGAGATCATCTCCATCAGCGCCATGCCCACGCCGTCGGTCAGTCCGCCGTGGACCTGTCCTTCGATGATCATCGGGTTGATCTGCGTGCCGCAATCGTCGACGGCCACGAAGCGACGGACCTTCACTTCGGCGGTTCCTGAGTCGATGTCGACGACACAGATGTACGCGCCGAACGGGTAGGTCAGGTTCTCCGGGTTGTAGCAGATCTGCGCCTCGAGTCCGCCTTCCAAGCCTTCGGGCAGGTCGCCCGCTCCGTGGGCCTTCATGGCGATGTCCTGGATGGTGACCGACTTCTCGGGGTCACCTTTCACTCGGAACGTGCCGGCCTCGTACTCGATGTCGGCCACTGACGCTTCGAGCATGCCCGAGGCGATGATCTGGGCCTTGTCGCGCACTTTACGCGCGACCAGGGCGGCAGCGGCTCCGGACACCGGAGTCGAGCGGGATCCGTAGGTCCCGAGGCCGAACGGGGTGTTGTCGGTGTCGCCGTGGACGACGTCGATGTCCTCGGGCGGGATGCCGATCTCCTCGGCGACGATCTGGGCGAAGGTCGTCTCGTGACCCTGCCCCTGCGTTTTGACCGAGAGTCGAACGACGGCCTTGCCGGTCGGGTGGACTCGCAGCTCGCAGCCATCGGCCATCCCGAGGCCCAAGATGTCCATGTCCTTGCGGGGCCCGGCGCCGACAGCTTCGGTGAAGAACGCGATACCGATACCCATCAACTCGCCGCGCTCGCGCTTGTCGGCCTGTTCCTTGCGGAGTTCGTCGTAGCCGATCATGTCCATGGCCTTGCGCATCGCCGGCTCGTAGTCGCCCGAGTCGTAGAGCCACCCGGTCTTGGACATGTACGGGAACTGTTCGGGTTGGATGAAGTTCTTCAGCCGCAGTTCGGCGGGGTCCATTTCGAGGTCGTAGGCGAGCACGTCGACCATCCGCTCGATCAGATAGACGGCCTCGGTGATGCGGAACGAGCAGGCGTAGGCGACTCCGCCCGGTGCCTTGTTGGTATAGACGGCATCCATGTGGGCGTGAGCGGCTTCGATGTCGTAGCTGCCGGTGAACACGCCGAAGAATCCTGCGGGGTACTTCACCGGGGCGGCGGTGCCGTTGAACGCGCCGTGGTCGGCGAGCACGTTGGTGCGGATGGCCCGGATCTTGCCGTCCTTGGTGGCGGCGATCTCACCGCGCATGATGTAGTCGCGGGCGAAACCGGTGCTCACCAGGTTTTCGGTGCGATCCTCCATCCACTTGACGGGCTTGCCGATGACGAGCGATGCGACGATGGCGCACACGTATCCGGGATAGATCGGCACCTTGTTGCCGAAGCCGCCGCCGATGTCGGGCGCGATGATGCGGATCTTGTGCTCGGGAAGCCCGGCCACGAGCGCGTACACCGTGCGATGGGCATGCGGCGCCTGCGTCGTGCTCCACAGCGTGAGCTTTCCCGACACGCGTTCCACGTCGGCGACGCAACCGCAGGTTTCCATCGGGGCGGGGTGCACGCGTGGGTAGACGATGTCTTCGGTGACGATGATGCCGTTCTCCGCGGCGTCCGCGAACACGGCGTCGGTGGCGTCCTTGTCGCCTGCCTCCCACTCGAAACAGTGGTTGTTCGTCTTTCCTTCGAGGTCGTCGCGGATGATCGGTGCGTCCGCATCGAGGGCCTTGCGCACGTCGATGACCGGGTCGATCCACTCGTACTCGACATCGATCAACTCCAGCGCGTCGCGAGCCGAGTAGCGGTCCTCGGCCACCACGAAAGCGACCTCCTGATGCTGGAAGCGCACCTTGTCGGTCGCGAGCACGGCTTGGACGTCGTTCGACAGGGTCGGCATCCATGCGAGATTCTGTGCGGCGAGGTCGGCGCCCGTGATGACGGCCTTGACCTTCGGATGTGCTTCGGCTGCCGTCTTGTCGATGCTGACGATCCGAGCGTGCGCCATGGGCGATCGAAGGATCGCGAGATGCAACATGCCCGGCAGTTCGACGTCGTCGCAGAACTGGCCGAGCCCGCGAACGAGTCGCGGGTCCTCCTTGCGCAGCATGCGCCCGAAACCGGTCGGCTTCTGATCGTTCAGGTTGTTGTCCGGCGTCGGAACAGCGTTCGCGTTCTCTTCCACGCCTGGCTCGGTGATGGTCATGACGCGCTCACTTCCACGGGAGTTTCCTGTTCCTTCTTGGCGGCCCACTGGATGGAACGCACGATGGTCGAGTAGCCGGTGCATCGACAGATCTGGCCACTGATGGCCTCGCGGATCTCGGCTTCGGTCGGATCGGGATTGCGGTCGAGAAGCGCTCGTGCCGTCATCATCATCCCCGGCGTGCAGAAGCCGCACTGCAGGCCGTGGCACTGGATGAAGCCTTCCTGCACCGTGTCGAGCACCCCGTCGGTCTCCATGCCTTCGACGGTGCGGACGTCGTGCCCGCCGGCCATGGCCGCAAGGGTGGTACAACTCTTCACCGGTTCCTCGTCGACCCAGACGACACACGTGCCGCAATTGCTGGTGTCACAACCCCAATGCGTACCCGTGAGGCCGAGATTGTCGCGGATGTGGTGCACGAGCAACGTGCGTGGCTCGATGTCACGAGTGACCTCGTCGCCGTTGATGTTCATCGTTACTTCCATAATGCGTTCTGCCATTCCTTCTTGTGAGGCGATCAGTTCGAGTCAGGCCTGGCCGGTGGCGCGGGCGACGGCCTTGCGGAGCGACCGAATGGTGAGCTCCTTGGCGAGGTGAGTCTTGTAGGCAGCGGTGCCGCGAGTGTCGGTCGACGGGTCGGCGTTATCCGCGGCGATCTGGCCGACGAGGGCGTACAGCTCCTCCGACGGTGCTTGACCGCGCAGGGCCGCCGAGATCGGTTCGACATTGGTGAGGTTTGGACCCACCGCACAAAGACCCACGCGCCCATCAGCGATGACATCACCGTCCATCGTGACGGCGGCCCCGGCTGAGGCAACGGCCCAGTCGCCGGCTCGCCGCTCGACCTTGTGGTACGCGCTCGACGAGCCAGGGCGCAGCGGAATGCGGATCTCGGTGAGCATCTCGCCGTCCGCAACCGCAGTCTCGTACGGCCCCCGGTGGAAGTCATGCATCGACACCACACGGTCGCCCGAACTGTTTCGGATGACACACGACGCTCCAACTGCATCGCAGACCGCCGAGAGATCCTCCGAAGGGTCGGCCTGACACAACGAACCGCCAAGCGTTCCCCGGTTGCGAACCACCGGATCGGCGATGACCTTCTCAGCGTCGCGGAAAATTGGCAGAACGGCTGCGAGGTCGTCGCTCTCCAGAAGCTGACGATGCCGGGTGAGCGCACCAATGCGCACTTCGGCACCCTCGATCCGGATGTACTCCAACTCGGCGCTGAGATCGTTGATGTCGATCAAATACTCAGGCGTGGCCAGCCTGAGTTTCATCATCGGCAAGAGGCTGTGGCCCCCTGCGACCACTCGTGCCTCGCTCCCGAGACGCTCCATCAACGCGATCGCGTGATCGACGCTCGTTGCCCGTTCGTACTCGAACGGTGCCGGTACCTGCATGGTGACCCCCTTGTCGTAGCGGCGACCGGTTGGCCACCATCTTCTTCCCCGACACGGACTCAACTCCGAAGCGGGCGACCAGTCAACCGCGACTTCAGCAAATGGTTAAGTTGCATCCATGACCCCCGCTCAGTTGCGTGTGTTCGCAGCGATCGCCCGCCACGGCAGCTCACGGGAGGCCGCAGCCGAGCTCGAAGTGTCCGAAGCTGCTGTCTCAGGCCACGTCTCGTCGTTGCGAAAGGAGTTGGGTGACGAACTGTTCAAGAGAACCGGTTCAGGGATCAGCTTCACGCCCGGCGGACTG
>NZZV01000128.1 GCA_002698945.1 Acidimicrobiaceae bacterium | reverse complement strand
GCCGGTCTCCGACTCGACCGCACGCACCCACACCGAACCTTCGAGGCCGGCGTTCTCGGCGATGTTGCGGGCCGGGGCCAGCAGCGACTCGAAGACCAGCTTGGCGCCGGTCTGCTCGTCACCTTCGAGCGAGTCGACGACGGTCTGGACCGAGCCACGAGCACGGATGAGGGCGGTGCCGCCACCGGCGACGACGCCCTCTTCGATGGCCGCACGAACCGACGACACGGCGTCTTCGATGCGGTGCTTCTTCTCCTTGAGCTCGACCTCGGTGGCCGCGCCGACCTTGATGACGGCGACGCCGCCAGCCAGCTTGGCGAGACGCTCCTGGAGCTTCTCGCGGTCCCAGTCGGAGTCGGTGTTGTCGATCTCGGCCTTGATCTGGCTGATCCGGCCCTTGACGTCGTCCTCGGAGCCGCCACCGTCGACGATCGTCGTGTTGTCCTTGGTGACGATGACGCGCTTGGCGGTGCCGAGCAGGTCGAGGGTGGTGTTCTCGAGCTTGAGCCCGACGTCTTCGCTGATGACCTGGCCACCGGTGAGGACGGCCATGTCCTGCAGCATCGCCTTGCGGCGGTCGCCGAAGCCCGGGGCCTTGACGGCCACGGCGTTGAACGTGCCGCGGATCTTGTTGACGACGAGGGTGGCGAGCGCCTCACCCTCGATGTCCTCGGCGATGATGACGAGCGGCTTGCCGGTCTTCATCACGGCCTCGAGCACCGGCAGCATCGCCTGGACGGTCGCGATCTTGCCCTGGTTGAGCAGGATGTACGCGTCCTCGAGGACGGCTTCCTGGCGGTCGGGGTCGGTGACGAAGTACGGGGACAGGTAGCCCTTGTCGAACTGCATGCCCTCGGTGAACTCGAGCTCGGTGCCGAAGGTGTTCGACTCCTCGACGGTGACGACGCCGTCCTTGCCGACCTTGTCGATGGCGTCGGCGATGACCTCGCCGATCGAGCTGTCGGCGGCCGAGATCGTCGCGACGTTGGCGATGTCGCTCTTGTCGTCGACGTCCTTGGCCTGGTCCTGGATCGACTCGACGGCGGCGGCCACGGCCTTCTCGATGCCCTTCTTGACGGCCATCGGGTTGGCCCCCGCAGCGACGTTCTTCATGCCGACGCGCACCATTGCCTGGGCGAGCACCGTCGCCGTGGTGGTGCCGTCACCGGCGATGTCGTCGGTCTTGGTGGCTACTTCCTTGACGAGCTGGGCACCCATGTTCTCGAATGGGTCCTCCAGCTCGATCTCCTTGGCGATCGAGACACCGTCGTTGGTGATCGTCGGGGCGCCGAACTTCTTGTCGAGGACGACGTTGCGGCCCTTGGGGCCGAGGGTGACGCGCACCGCGTCGGCCAGCTTGTTGACGCCGGCCTCCAGCGAGCGGCGTGCCTCGTCGTCAAAGTGGAGCATCTTGCTCATGGTGAAATCAGTCCTTGTTCAGTTCGTTCGTGTGCGTTCGTTCGGTTCGTGCGGAGCGTGAAATCACTCGACGATGGCCAGCACGTCGCGGGCGTTGAGCACGAGCAGCTCGTCGCCGTCGACGGTGACCTCGGTGCCGCCGTACTTGGAGTACAGGACGGTCTGTCCCTCGGCGATGCCGACGGGGATGAGCTCACCGCTCGTCTCGGCACGCTTGCCGGGGCCGACGGCGAGCACGGTGCCCTGCTGGGGCTTCTCCTTGGCGGTGTCGGGGATCACGAGGCCCGATGCGGTCTGGGTCTCGGCCTCGTTCGGCTTGACGACGATGCGGTCATCGAGCGGCTTGAGCTTCATGGTGCAGGCCTCCGTTGGCGTGTCACAGGGGTTTGTTGGATCGGTTGACGGGGCGGTTAGCACTCACCCCGACCGAGTGCCAATGTTACGCGCAACCCACCCGCGTTAGCAACCGCACCCCGAGAGTGCTAACGCACGAATGGTGTCGGATCCCTTGCGTGCTCCGATCTGCAGCCACCGTCCCCGGGTGGGCACGCAAGGGATCCGACACCATTCGTGCCTGTAGGGGTTCGGCGGTCTGGGACGATGGAGGGAGTGGTGACCGAGACGATGAGCGACTCAGGGGCCGACGCCCGGCGACGGTTGATCGAGCTGTACGACCACGCCGTCGGCGAGGTGTACGGCTACCTCGCTCGGCGGTGCGAATCGGCCACCACGGCCGAGGAGCTGACATCGGAGACGTTCCTGGCCGCGGCCGACGCCGTCGTTCGACGCCCGCCACCGGACCTCACCGTGGCGTGGTTGATCGGGATCGCCCGCCACAAGCTCGCCGATCACTGGCGCCGCCGCGAACGCGAGCAACGGCTCCTCGTCGCCGTGGACGCCGAACCCGATGCGTCCGACGACACGTGGGACGTCGAACTCGACCGGATCACCGCCCACGAGGCGCTCGCCGAACTCGGCCCGTATCATCGAGGCGCGCTCACGCTCCGCTACGTCGACGGGCTCCCGGTGCGGGAGGTGGCGGCCCACCTCGGCCGCACCGAGAAGGCGACCGAGGTGCTGCTGGTCCGTGCCCGGGCCGCGTTCCGCACCGTCTACGAGGCCCGACCCGCCGATCGGAGAACGCCGTGAGCACCGACCCGTTCGACGCACTCGCCGCCGACACCACCGGCGGCGCGCCTGCCCCCGACGCCGGCTTCGTCGCCCGGCTCCGCACCCGCCTTGCCGGTGCGCTGGAACTCGATCCCGACCTGCCCACCATCGACCTGCCCACCATCGACCTGCCCGAGAGGACACCCACCATGAGCACGACCAGCACCACGACCACCGGGACGAAGGCCAACGCAGAAACCAGCGCGGTGGCGACCGCGGTCGTGCCGTATCTCACGGTCCACGACGGCGCCGGAGCGCTGGAGTGGTACACCGCCGCGTTCGGCGCGACCGAGGTGATGCGGGTCGAGGCCGACGGCATTCTCGGCCACGCCGAGTTCACGATCGCCGGCGCGTCGTTCTACCTCTCCGACGAGCATCCCCAGTTCGGCGTGCTGTCACCGCAGTCGCTCGGCGGCACGAGCGTCGCAATGCACGTCACCGTCGGCGACGTCGACGCCGTGTTCGCGGCCGCGGTCGAGGCCGGGGCCACCGCGCTCGCCGAGCCGGCCGACCAGTCGCACGGCGCCCGTCACGGCACCCTCGTCGACCCGTTCGGTCATCGGTGGATGCTCTCGCAGCCGATCGAGTCCGTGGACGTCGACACCTACCGCGACCGGGCCGCCGGCGAGGGCTACACGGTCACCGCCCCCACCCCGGCAGCACCGCGGCCGGTCGGCCAGATCTGGGCGGCGATGCCGTATGCGGACGCGCCGGCGGGCATCCGCTTCCTGACCGACGTGCTCGGCTTCGAGCAGCAGATCGTGGTGCCGAGCCAAGACGATCCGAACGTGATCGAGCACAGCCAGCTCCGCTGGCCGGAGGGCGGGATCCTGCAGGCGGCGACGGCGAACCGTCCGGGTAATCCGTACTCGGAGCGCCCGACCGGTAGCGAGTCGCTGTACGTCGTCACCGCTGACCCTCAGGCCGTCTGGCAGCGCTGTCAGGACGCCGGCGTCGACGTCGTCGCCCCGCCGAGCGTGCCCGACTACGCACCCGACACGATGGTGTTCTCGATTCGCGACCCGGAAGGCAACATCTTCAGCTTCGGCTCGTACGGTGGCGAGCCGTGACGGTCCAGTCGCCCCGGTGACTGGACCGTGTCGCCCCCTCACGGCGAGCTTCCTTCACGGGGATCGTTCGAGCGGCAGGCAGTAGCGGTACGGCGGCGGGAGCCGCCCCTCGCTGAAGGGGTCGATCGCTTCGAACAGATCCGAGGCGCGCTGCACCGACCGGAGCAGCGAGTTGTCGATGTCAGCCGCATCGACGGCGGCCAGGGGTTCGCGGGCCGCCGTCGCCAGCTCGAGTCTGGCTTGGAGGACCTCCTCCTGGTAGGCGT
Source organism: Acidimicrobiaceae bacterium (assembly GCA_002698945.1). Lineage (GTDB taxonomy): Bacteria > Actinomycetota > Acidimicrobiia > Acidimicrobiales > Ilumatobacteraceae > Ilumatobacter. The sequence continues at coordinate 11,401 of NZZV01000128.1, read as the reverse complement.
CCCATCGACGCCGTCCGGCGACGTACTCGGGACGGTCGTCGTAGGCGACGACGACGTGGGTCGCAGCGTGCAGCCGTCGTCGCACCTTGCCGTCGACGCACATCTCCTCACCGCCGCGGTTCGAGTACCCCACGCCGTGATCGCCGACCCCGGCGACCACGAATGACTCGTCGATGGTCACCGCCGCCGCGTAGCAATCGGAGGCACGAATGCCGACGACCTCGAGATACATCGTGAGCAGTTCGGTCGGCGTCGACGGGAGGTAGGCGCACGGTGACGGGATCAGGTGCATCCGCTGTGGTTGGGGATGCACGACACGGGCGATGTCGCGCCAGTTGAGCACGTCGACCCTCGCTCCCGCCCGCCCGTGCTCGGGCAGGTCGACGGGAGCGGCGCGCTCGAGGCCGTCCACGGCGTCTCGTAGCGACCGATCGGCGAGCACGTACACCGCCTCGACCCGAGCGACCGGCAGACCGGCGCCCTCGTCACCACCACCTGGTGAACGAATGCCGACCGCCCTTGCCACACCGAAACACTGATCGGCGCGGATGCCCGCCACCTCGCACAGGGCGATGCCGAGCTCCTCGTCGACAACCGTCGGTTCACCGATGCGTCGCTTCACCCAGCGATGACCCGCCGGCAAGGTGGCGTACTCGACGGACCCCCCGGTCGGGAGTCGCTCGGGAACGGGTTGGTGGACCAGGTCCCACTCGACCAACCGTCCGAGCTCGGAGTGCGGACTGACCCCCGGGCTGATCCGGTCGGGGACCCGGTGGACGCCGTAGACCAGGTCGGGTCGTGCGGCGAGCCCCGACTCGATCAGGTGGCGTGCGACGTCGTCGAGTTGGGACTTGCCGCGAGTGACGATGCGCGTGACCGCGACACCGCCGTGCTCGTCCGCGAGGTACGGGACCCGGGCCATGTCGCGGGCTCGACGCTCCTCGGTCTCGATGCGGCTCCGTTCGACGGGATCGGCGACGCCCTGCGGCGTGGCCGACGCGACCTCGTCCGTTGCGGAAGCCGCCTGTCTGCCGACCAGCGACAACTGCTCCCGGAGCAGGGCACGAACCCCTCCCCGCTGGTACTGCTGCAGCAGCGGTGCATGATCGACGACCTCGACCGGATTGCCGTAGGCGATGATCGCTCCGGGGCCGCGCAGTGGTCGGGCCAGCCGTTGCTGATCCAGGGCGTCGGCCATCGCCTGCTGGCTGTCGGCGAGCTGCGCCTCGGCATCACGGACCCGGGCGAGTTCGGCGTCGATCTTGGCGCGCTGTTCGGGTGTCAGCCGGTCGAGATCGGCCTCACCGCCACGAGCCACCTCCAACGTCTTGCGAAGGTTGCGCAGCAGGCCCACCGGCAAACGCTACATCGGCCAGGACACCGCCGTGAGCGCCGAACCACACCGGCTACCCGACTACCTGGCTGCCGTCGGGCGGCAACCGATTCGCCAGCTTCAGGCGGTGCGGGCGAAATCGGCGATGCGCAACGCGAGGTCGGCGCTGATGTCGGGACACGCGATGGCCATGACTTCCGCCGCGTGCGTCGTGCCGAGCTGATTGTCGCAGCGGGTCTGCACCCCGGCTCGGAGCAGGGTCCGATAGAACTCGATGCCCTCGTCGCGCAGCGGGTCGCACTCGTTGACGTGGACGACCGTCGGCGGGAGACCACGCACGTCGTCCTCGGTGGCGAACGACGGCCACGCGAGCGGGTTGCCCGACTCGTACTCCTCGATGCCGTACGCCATCGCACCACGATTGTGGTGCAGGTTGAGCAGGATGCCTTCGTTCTCGGTCGACGACGGGAAGCGTCCCTGCGGCCAGGCACCGGCGATGTAGGGGCACAGTGCGTACAGACCGCGAACGAGTCCGATGTCACCGTCGCGGAGGAGTTGCAGCCCGGTCGCGATCGTGAGGTTGCCGCCACCGCTCTCACCGGCGATCACGATGTGGTCGGGGTCGACACCGATCTCCGCCGCGTTGGCGTGCACCCACCTGACGCCCGAGACGCAGTCGTTCAGCCCGGCCGGGAACGGCGCCACCTCCGGCACCGCCGAGGGACGCAACGCGTTGCGGAACTCGACCATCGCGACGCACACGCCGCGGTGGGCGATCATCCGGCCCCACGTGCGGTACATCCCGTTGAACGCGGACAGCGTCTGCATGCCGCCACCGTGGATGTAGTACACGCACGGCAGGGTCTCGTCGCCCTCCGGTCGGATCACCTGCAGCTTGATCGTGTTGCCGTCGGGTTGCGACTCGATGTCGAGCGTGGAGATGTCGAGGCCGGCCGTCGGTGCGACATCGTCGTTGTCGAACAGATCGAACATCGCGTTCATCATCTGCTCGGCAGCGATGGCCTCGGGCGAGTTCGCTTCGGCGAGGAGCGCCTCGCGACTCTCGATGTCGGACTGCGCACCGCTCGGCATGTCACCCAGGATCGCCTTGATCCGGGGGTCGATCCGTGGGTCGCTCTTGATCGTCGGCATGGTGAGCTCCTTTCAGCGATGGTGCTGTCGCGACGAATGGTGTCGGATCCCTTGCGTGCTGCGATCTGCAGACGCGGTCCCCGGGTGGGCACGCAAGGGATCCGACACCATTCGTGACACCATTCGTCGTGGGTCAGGCCGAGCCGGCGACTCGGACGCCGCAGGATCGCAGGACGTCGATGGTTTCGGCGAGCGGGAGCCCGATCACGTTGGTCGGGCTGCCGTCGATGCGTTCGACCAGCGCGCCGCCGGCTGATTGCATGCCGTAGGCGCCGGCCTTGTCACGGTGCTCGCCGAGCGCGAGGTACCAGTCGATGTCGTCGTCGGTCAGCTTGCGGAACGTGACGTCGGTGGTGACCACGACGGCGATCGCCTCCCGCGCGGTCCAACCGACGACGGCGGTGTGCACCTGGTGCGCACGCCCGGACAGCGTCTCGAGCATCTGACGTGCGTGATCGTCGTCGTCGGGCTTGGCGAGGATGTCGTCGTCGAGGTCGACGGTCGTGTCGGCGGCGAGCACACAGATGCCGCCGTCACGATCGAGCAGATGCGCGACCCGGTCGGCCTTGTCGATCGCCACCCGCTCCACGTAGGCACGCGGGTCTTCGCCCCGCTCCCACGACTCGTCGACGTCAGCCGGCTCGACACGGAAGGTGAGCCCGAGCCCGACGAGCAGTTCCTGACGTCGAGGCGACTGCGAGGCGAGGACGAGCTCGATCGACGACCCGCCCGTCAACGGGCCGCCTGGATGGCAGCCCAGACCCGCTGAGCGGTGCAGGGCATGTCGACGTGGTCGACACCGAACGGTGCGAGCGCATCGCAGACCGCGTTGTGGATCGCCGGCGTCGCCCCGATCGTGCCCGACTCACCGATCCCCTTCGCCCCGAGCGGGTTGCGGGGGCTGTCGGTCTCGGTGTTCGAGGTCTCGAAGCTGCACAGCTCGGCCGCCGACGGCATGGCGTAGTCCATGAGGTTGGACGTGATCGGGTTGCCGTCGCTGTCGTACATGACCTGCTCGTACAGCGCCTGCGCCGCACCCTGGGCGATGCCACCGTGCTGCTGCCCACGGACCAGCATCGGGTTCAGGATGCGACCGCAGTCGTCGACGGCGACATGGCGGAGCATCTTGACGTGGCCGGTCTCGGTGTCGACCTCGACGACCGACACATGGGCACCGAACGGGAACGTCGAGTCGGAGCCGTCGAAGTCGAGCTCGTGGCGGAGTGCCCCCGGTTCGAGCCCCTCGGGCAGCTTCGACGCGTCATTCGACGCCGCGGCGAGATCGCCCCACGAGACCGCCTTGGCCGGTACGCCGGCGACCTGCAACCCGCCGTCGCCGACCTCGATGTCGTCGGCGGACGCCTCGAGCATGTGGGCGGCGATCTGCTTGGCGCGGCTGACGACTTCCTGCGAGGCGGAGAAGATCGCCGAACCGCCGGTCTGCAGTGACCGGGACCCGAGCGTGCCCGAACCACGCGGCACCTGCGCGGTGTCGGAGTTGACGAACTTGATCTTGTCCATCGGGATGCCGAGGACCTCACTGGCGAGCATCGAGAACGAGGTCTGGTGGCCCTGCCCGTGCACGCTGGTGCCGGCGGCGATCGTGGCGGTGCCGTCCTCGTGCACCTCGCACGAACCCCACTCGATGTGCAGACCGACCGGCGCGGTCACCTCGACGTAGGACGAGATGCCGATGCCGAGCTGCTTGGTGTCGCCCGACTCGCGACGCTTCGCCTGCTCGGCGCGCAGATCGGCATAGCCGGATGCCTCGAGCACGGCGTCGAGCGACTTCTCGTACTCGCCCGAGTCGTAGTTGCCACCGGTGATCGTGGTGAGCGGGAAACTGCCGGGCTGCAGGAAGTTCTTGCGTCGGATCTCCGCCGGGTCCATGCCGATCTCGGCCGCCGCACGATCGATGACCCGCTCGATGAGCTGGGTCGCCTCGGGCCGACCGGCGCCGCGGTACGCGCCGATCGTCGTGTTGTTGGTGAGCACGGTCTTGGCGTCGAAGCGCACCTTGGGGACCTCGTAGACGCCGACCGACATCATCTGGGTCAGCATCGGCAGGATCGCGCCGATCGCCGGATAGGCACCGGCGGCGGCGACGACCGAGGCGTCGAGGCCGACGATCGTGCCGTCGTTCTCCACGCCGAGGCGGGCCTTCATCTTGAAGTCGCGGCCGTGGACGAGCGACACCATGTCCTCGGACCGCGATTCGACCCACTTGACCGGCTTGCCGAGCGCCAGCGCGGCCTTGCCGGCGACGACGTGCTCGACGTAGGTGGCGGCCTTCGGGCCGAACCCGCCGCCGACCCACGGGCAGACCATCCGCAACTGTTCGGCCTCGAGGCCGAGCATCGGCGCGTACGCGGCGTGCGCCGAGTGCGGCGCCTGGTGGCTGACCCACATCGTGAGCGTGCCGTTGTCGCCCGGCACGGCGACGACGCCGTTGTTCTCCATCGGGACACCGGCGAGGCGCTGGCTGACCATCGTGACCTCGCCGACCGCGTCGGCGCCCTCACACGGGTCGTCGTCGGTGCCGCCCTCGGGGAACTGGCTGGCGAAGCAGATGTTGGACCCGGTCTCGGGGAACAGCAGTGGCGCATCGGGCGCCAGCCCGTCCTCGGGATCGATGATCACGGGCAGCGGATCGATGTCCGCGAAGATCTGCTCGGCAGCATCCGCGGCCTGCTCGAGCGTCTCGGCGACCACCGCGGCGATGATGTCGCCGACGAAGCGCACGCGATCGGTCGCGAAGATCGGCCGGTTGAGCTCGGGCGGCATCATCGGGAAGAACTGCATCGAGGGCAGTCCGAGATCGTCGCCTCCACCGGAGTAGACGGCCACGACACCGGGCATGTCGGCGGCGTCGCCCAGGTCGACGGACTGGATGGTGCCGTGCGCGACGGGCGATCGCACGAACGCGACGTGCAGCATCCCCGTCTCTTGGATGTCGTCGACGTATTTCCCGTCGCCGGTGAGCAGCGTCGGGTCTTCCACCCGCTTGACGGCGTTGCCGAGAATCGAGCCAGATGCAGCCATGTCGAATGATCCCCAATCGTTCGAGTTGTCCCCCAGAGGGTGGTCTGATCCTTGCCGCGATCGACCAGGACAGTCAAACCGTGGGCCAGGTCGGATGCAGGTCGGTTGAGGTCAGACCCCAACCGACATCCAGCGGACTAGTCGTCCCAGCGCCTTGTCGGTTGGGGTCTGACCTCAACCGACACTCGACCTCATCCGACTGTCAGCCGCCGGAGAGGGCCATGACGTCGGCGTCGTCGGGGATCGTCAGCGCGTCGGGGTCGTCGAGGTACCCGTCGGGCAACGCGACCCTGATCGGGCCGTTCGTGTGGCCGCGCTTGATCCGCTCGCCGCCCTCGACGATCTCGGCTGCCGGATCGAGCGCACCGAGCACGTCGTCCAGCTGCGCCAGACTCGACACCTGGGCGAGGGTGCGGCGGACGTCGGGGCCGACCGGATACCCGGAGAGATACCAGGCACAGTGCTTGCGGAAGTCGCGCATCGCGTGCTCCTCGCCGCCGAAGTCGGCGTAGTGCTCGGTGAGCAGGCGGGCGTGGCGGCCCATCGCCTCGGTGACCTCGCCCAGGCGGCGCGGCGCAGGTGCTTCGCCACCGTTCAGCACGCTGATCAGATCACCGAACAGCCACGGTCGGCCGAGACAACCCCGTCCGATCACCACACCGTCGCAGCCCGTTCCGGCCATCATCGCGACCGCATCGGCGGCTTCCCAGATGTCACCGTTGCCGAGCACCGGGATGTCGGTGACGGCTTCCTTGAGCGCCCCGATCGCTTCCCAGCGCGCCTCGCCCGAGTAGTGCTGCTCGACGGTGCGGGCGTGGAGCGCGATCCAACCGATGCCCTCGTCGGCACAGATCTTCCCGGTCGTGATGTCGGTGCGGAGGTCGTCCCACAGCCCCATGCGGAACTTGGCGGTGACCGGGACGCCATACGGCGCCGCGGCCTGCACGGCCCGTCGGACGATCTGCTGGAGCAGCTTCGGCTTGGCGGGCACCGCGGCGCCGCCGCCCTTGCGGGTGACCTTCGCCGCCGGACACCCGAAGTTGAGATCGACGTGGTCGACCCGACCCTCGTCGCACACCTGGTGGACGGCGCGCCCGAGCATGTCGGGGTCGCTGCCGTAGATCTGGAGACTGCGCGGCGTCTCGTCGTCGCCGAACTGCATCATCGTCAGCGTCTTGTCGTTGCGGTACACGACCGCGTGCGACATGACCATCTCGTTGACGTACACGAGGGCGTCACCGTACGACCGGCACATGGCACGAAAGGCGCGGTTGGTCACGCCCGCCATGGGTGCGAGCACCACGGGCGCCTTCGGCGTGAACGATCCGATCTGCAGCGGCAACATCAGGTCGAAAACGGTACCGTCGCACTGTGCCGACCGTGACGACCGTGACGTCGAGGCGCTTCGACCAGCTGAGCGCCCGCGAGTTCCACGATCTGCTGCGCCTGCGCATCGACGTCTTCGTCGTCGAGCAGGCGTGCCCGTACCCCGAACTCGACGGCAGCGACGTCGAGTCCGGCACCGAACACCACTGGATCGCCGAAGCCGGCGGGGCGCCGGCCTGCTACGCCCGCACCCTCGACGACGGCGCCGCCATCCGAATCGGCCGCGTCGTCACCGCACCGCCGGCGCGCGGCGACGGGCTGGCGGCGTCGCTGATGACGTACCTGATCGGTCGGTTCGACGACCGTCCGCTGGTCCTCGACGCCCAGTCGCACCTCGCCGAGTGGTACACCCGATTCGGGTTCGAGCACGACGGTGCCGAGTTCGTGGAGGACGGCATCCCCCACGTCCCGATGCGCCGGGGCGGGACGGTGTCGACGTGACCCGCGCGTCCCATCCGCAGTCGACCCTCGACGAGCCGCGTCGCACCGCGACGACGACCCGTTCGTCCGATCTGGCGACCAAGCGGGAGATCTGGCGGTTCCTGTTCACGCGACCGTCGGCGCGGGTGCTCGCGGTCTCGATCACCGTGCTGGCGACCGCACGCGTGCTCGTCGGCGACTTCGGCAGGGGCGACGCGATCGCGATCGTGGTCACGCTGGCGATCACCGGCACCGTCGAGTGGGTCATCCACAAGTACCTCCTGCACGCACCGCTCGATTCGTGGACGACCCGGAAGCTCGGCACCGGCACCGGTCATCACCGACACCACCTCGACCCGACCGACGTCGAATGGTTGCTCCTGGGCGGGCTCGACGCCGCGGTGTTCGTGACGATGTTCGGGTTCGTGACCGCCGCCTGGTCGATGCCGCTGATGTGGGTGACCGGCTCGTCGGTGACGGGCGGCTTCTTCACCGCCTGGCTGCTCACCGCGATCGGACTCCTCCACTACGAGTTCGTCCACCTGATGGTCCACACCCGCTACCGACCGCGCACCCGGTTCTACCGGGGGTTGGCGCGGCACCACCGCCTGCACCACTTCCGCAACGAGCACTACTGGCTCGGCGTCACCTCCAACACCGGCGACCGGCTGTTGCGCACGCTCCCCAAGCGCAAGATCGACGTCCCCCTCAGCGACACCGCCAGAACCCTCGGCCAGTAGCACAGATGGTGACAGATGGTGACAGGTGACAGATGGTGTCGAATACCTCCCGTCCGGTCCTGCGGCATGACACTCCCAGATGGGGACGGGAGGTATCCGACACCATCTGTCCGTCAGGCGAGCAGCGGGAGTTTCAGGTTCGGGTAGGCACCGTCGGCGAGGTCGGTGGGGCCGTCACTCGCGAGGCGATACCAGCCGGCGGCGGCGATCATCGCGGCGTTGTCGGTGCACATCGACCGGCTCGGCAGGAAGCCACGCACGCCGTCTTTCGCGCACGCGCCGAGCAGCTCCTCGCGAAGCAGCGAGTTGGCCGCCACTCCCCCGCCCAACACGATGCCTTTCGCGCCGGTCAGCTGGGCGGCCCGTCGGGCCTTGGCCACCAACACGTCGACGACCGCCATCTGGAAGCTCGCGGCCACGTCGGCGGATGACACGTCCGGGTGCTTGCGGACGTAGTTGGTGACGGCGGTCTTCAGCCCACTGAAACTGAAGTCGAGGTTGTCGGGGTCGTCGGTCATCGCTCGCGGGAACCGGATCGCGTCGGGATCGCCGTTCAACGCTTCGGCGTCGATCGCCGGACCGCCGGGGTAGCCGAGGTCGAGGAAGCGGGCGACCTTGTCGAACGCCTCGCCGGCGGCGTCGTCGATCGTCTGACCGAGCAGCCGGTAGCGACCGTGTCCCTGCATCTCGATCAGCATCGTGTGCCCACCCGACACGAGCAGCACCACCATCGGGAACTCGAGCGAGGGATCTTCGAGGAACGCCGAGTACAGGTGGGCCTCGAGGTGGTTGACGCCGACGTACGGCACGTCCCAGGCGAGTGCGAGCGCCTTCGCGGCCGACACGCCGACGAGCAGCGCGCCGATCAGGCCCGGGCCGTGGGTACACGCCACGGCATCGATGCGCTGTTCGTCGATGCCGGCCTCGACGATCGCGCGGGCGATCACCGGGTTCAGCGCCTCGAGGTGGGCGCGGCTGGCGATCTCCGGGACCACCCCACCGAAGTCGGCGTGGATCTCGATCTGGCTCGACACGACGCTGGACACGACGTCGTTGCCGCCCATCACGATCGCGGCGGCGGTTTCGTCGCAGCTCGTCTCGATGCCCAACACCACGGTGGATTCGTCCGGGACCAGCGTGGTCGTGCGGGTGCTCATCGGTACTGCTCCTCGAGGTCGTGTTCGATCGCGTCGAGACGCGCGGCGTACTCGTCCGTGCCGAGATCGTGGCACCACATCACGAGCGCGTCTTCGACGTTGTCGTAGTAGCGACGACGGATGCCGGCCGGCACGAACCCGAAGGTGCGGTACAGCTCCTGCGCACCCGTACTGCCGGCTCGCACCTCGAGGGTCCAGGCGATGCAACCCCGGTCGCGGGCGACGCGGGCGAGCTCGAGCATCAGCCGGGTGGCGATCCCGCGGCGGCGGTGCGCCTCGTCGACGACGATGTTGGTGACGTGGGCCTGGTCACCATCGGGGTCGATCACGTGCCACAGCCCGGCGTACCCGACGATGTCGCGTCCGTCGCGTGCTGTGAGGTAGCACCGGCTGCCGTTCGCGACCTGATCGAGCTCGGTTTCGAAGATGCGACGCGACCAGGACGTCGGATACGCAGCGTCCTCGATCGGCATGATCGCCCGCAGGTCGCGGCGACGCATCGGCTCGATCGTGATCGAGTCAACGGTCGGGTGGGAGCGACGGAGCCGGTTCGACAGGATGCTCACGCTCGCTGCTCCCGGGTGGCCCAGTTGATTTGCGCGTCGGGAGCTCGCAGGTAGATCGGCTCGATCTCGTTGGGTCGGACCCATTCCTCGCGCAGCGCCTTGGCGTGCGCCAGTTGCACCAATGCGCCGGGCGACGGATGCACCGGGGCATCGATCTCACACCGGTAACCGTCGAGGATCTCGTCTCGGTACCGCTCGGCGCCGTCGCCGACGAGGAGCGCCTCTTGGCTGCGCGCCAGCAGATCGGCGACGAGTTCGTCGACCGGGCCGACGGTCGGCGTGCTCACCTGCTGGACCCCGCCCGGCACCTGCCGGTACATCGCCCAGAAGACCTCGCTCTTGCGAGCGTCGATGACCGGCACGACGACGCGATCGGTGTGTCGGCTGGGGAAGGCAAGGAGGTCGAGCGACGTGATCCCGATCATCGGGATCCGCAGCGCTTGCGCCATCGCCTTCGCGGCGGCGATCCCGACCCGCATGCCGGTGAAGAGTCCGGGACCGATGTCGACGGCGACGCAGCCGATCTCGGAGACGTCCACGTCGGCGTTGCGGAGCACGAACTCGATCGCCGGGGTGAGGATCTCGGCATGGCGCCGACCGCGGGTCACCTCGAACGTCGCGATGACCCCTTCGTGGCCGCCGACGGCGACGCCGACCTGCTCGGTTGCGGACTCGATCCCGAGGATCAGCATCGGAACGACTCCATCACGGTGGCGAGCCGATCCCAGCGACCCGCCCAACCGGGTCCGGTGGGCTCGAGCGTGATCAATCGGGCCCCGTCGAGGCCGAACTCATCGACCTCATCTTCATCGACATCGTGATCGTCGTCGCCGCCATCGTGATCGCCGGCTTCATCGTCGTGATCGTCATCGTCGGGGTGCTCGAGGCGGACCTCGAGATGATCGCCGATCGCCGCGGCCGCGACGTCGCCCCACTCGATCAGCACGATGCCGCCGAACTCGGCCAACTCGTGCAGCGCCAGTTCCTCGACGTCGCCGGTCGTGTCGAGGCGGTACAGGTCGGCGTGGTGCAGGGTGTGCTTGCTGTTCGGGATCGGGTAGCTGTGCACCAGGGTGAACGTCGGCGACGTGATCGCCTCGTCGATGCCGAGCGCCCGGCCGAAGCCCTGTGCGAACGCCGTCTTGCCCGCACCCATCTCGCCGGCGAGGACGATCAGGTCGCCCGGGCGCGCGACACCGGCCAACGCGGCGGCGATGGCCTGGGTGGTCGCGAGCGATTCGGCGCGCAGCAACATGGCAGGTCCCGATGCTACGGCCTGACGGTGACGTGATGTGCAGACCCCACCAGGTTCACCCGTCGACCACGATGCGCGGCACCCGCGCGGAGATGCCGCAGACGATCTCGTACCCGATCGTGCCGAGTCGTCCGGCCCAGTCTTCGGCGCGGATCTCTTCGCGTCCCTGCCGACCGATGAGCACGACCTCGTCGCCGACCGCAACAGGGTGTGCGTCGCGCCCGTCGTGTTCATGGTGGTCGTCGTGATCGTCGCCCACGTCGACCACCAGTTGATCCATCGTCACCACCCCGACGATCGGGCGACGACGACCCCCGATCAAGACGTCGGCACCGGGGCCGTCGGGCACG
>NZZV01000127.1 GCA_002698945.1 Acidimicrobiaceae bacterium | reverse complement strand
TGGCGTGCGCGCTTTCTCGGTGAATGGAGTTGCACCTCCCGCAACCATCGCCACCGAGATCCCGGGTCCCAGCGTTGGTGCGCGCTTTCTCGGTGAATGGAGTTGCACTCTCCGCAACCATCGCCACCGAGATCCCGGGTCTCAGCGTTGATGCGGGGATCAGGGTGAATCCGGTCCACGTTGCCGGCCGGATTCACCGAGGTCGGCGCCACGAACCAGCTCGTTGCTTCCAGAGCAGTACGACCCGAGCACCACGACCGCCGGCCTGCACGAACCGAGTTCTCGGTGCATCGGGCTACGCCTCCCGCAACCAACCTCACCGAGATCGTGGGTGTGGAGCGGAGCCGCCGTGAGAGCATGGACGGATGGACGAGCTGAGCGCGCTGCGAGATGCGGCGGAACGGGCGTTGGCGTACGCCGAAACGGTCGACGATCGACGGGTGTTCCCGGATCCGGCGGCGATCGAGGAACTGAACGCGCTCGCCGGTCCGCTCCCCGACGGACCGAGCGACCCCGCCACCACCCTCGAACTGCTGGGCGTGGTCGGCGGCGCCGCGACGGTGGCCACCACCGGGCCGAACTACTACGGCTTCGTCACCGGCGCCACCCACCCCGCAGCACTGGGCGCGGCGATTCTCGCCGCATCCTGGGATCAGAACGCAGCCCTGCCGATCATGTCGCCCGTCGCCGCGGCGGTGTACGACGTCAGCCGTGACTGGCTGATCGACCTGCTCGGCTTGTCACCGCAGACGGAGATCGCCTACGTGACCGGGGCGACCGTCGCCAACGCGACGTGTCTCGCCGCCGCTCGGGACGCCCTGCTCGCGGATGCCGGCTGGGACGCGCCGACACAGGGGTTGTTCGACGCTCCGGCGATCCAGGTCGTCACGGGCGACCAGGCGCATTCGACCGTCCGCAAGTCGCTCGGGTTCGTCGGACTCGGCAGCGAACGCATCGTCAGTGTGCCGTCGGACGACCAAGGGCGCCTCCGAGCCGATCTCCTGCCCGACCTCGACCCCGCCGACGGTCCGATCCTGCTGTGTGCACAGGCCGGTGAGGTGAACACCGGGGCGTTCGACCCGTTCGATCGGCTCGCCGACTGGACCGAGCGCCGCGGCGGATGGCTCCACGTCGACGGAGCGTTCGGCCTCTGGGCGCTGGCCGACCCCGGACGCGCCGATCTCGTGCGCGGTCTCACCAGAGCCGACTCGCTGGCGACCGACGGCCACAAGTGGCTCAACGTGACCTACGACTGCGGCATCGCGTTCGTCCAACGCCCCGGCGCGCTCCGTCGGACGTTTGCCTCGGTCGCCGGCTACCTGCCACCGGCCACCGGGTTCGAAGCCATGCATCACACCCCGCAGTCGTCGCAGCGAGCCCGTCAGGTCGAGGTGTGGGCCGTCCTGCGGACGCTCGGCCGTTCCGGCGTCGCCGACCTGGTCCGGCAGTCGTGCGACGCCGCAAGGACCCTCGCCGAGCGTTTGGCCGACCTCGACGATTTCGCCGTGCTGAACGAGGTCGTCCTCAATCAGGTGCTCGTCCGGTACAGGAACGGAGCGGCAACGGAGCGCCTGCTCGCCGCCGTGCACGACGACGGGAGGATCTGGTGCGGACCGACGCAGTGGCAGGGGGAGACGGCGATGCGGATCAGCGTGTCCTCCTGGAAGACCACGGTCGACGACGCCCGTCGCGCCGCCGACGTGATCGTCGAGTTGGCCGACTCGCTCGACTGACTCGCTGGGCCCACGCGGCGCCCGCGAGCATGCACCCATGGGGAATGCAGTCCGCGAAGAGACGCACGGTCACATCCGCCGCCTGACCTTGTGTCGGGCCGACCGCTACAACACGATCACGCCGGAGTTCCGCGACGAACTCGGCGCCGCGATCGACACCGCGGAGCGCGACCCGAACGTGCGGGTCGTGCTGCTCGACGCCGAGGGCCCCGCGTTCTGCGCCGGGTACGGCCTCGACTGGTCGACCGACGCGCAATCGACCGAGGAGGCGCGGGACGAGCGGGTCTGGGACTCGGTCCGCGACCAGCACATGATCGGCTCGTTCGCGAACACGTGGGCCAAGCTGCACGACTGTTCGAAGCCGACGGTCGCCGCCGTCCAGGGATGGTGCATCGCCGGCGGCACCAACGTCGTCTTCAACGCCCACCTGATCCTGGCCGCCGAGAGCGCCCGCTTCGGATATCCACCATCGCGCGTCTGGGGTGTTCCCGAGGCGCCCTGGAACTGGGTGGCACGCCTGGGGCTCCAGAACGCCCGCCGCTACATGCTCACCGGCGACGAGTTCAGCGCGAGACAGGCCTACGAGATGGGAGCCGTGCTGGAGGTCGTGCCCGACGACGAGTTGCACGAGCGGGCGATGGCGCTGTGCGAACGCATCGCCCAAGTGCCGGGCAACCAGCTCGAAATGATCACCTGGTCGCTCAACGCCGTCGCCGACGAGATGTACGACCCGAAGTCGTCCCGTCGTCTGGGCACACTGTTCGACGGCGTGGCCCGCCACACGCAGGAAGGGCTCGACTTCGTCGCCCGCTCCCAAGAGGTCGGTTTCCGTGAAGCCGTGCGAGACCGCGATCGACCCTTCGGTGACTACGGGGAGCGCGGCGCGTGAGCCGTCTCGACGGCAAGGTCTGCGTGATCGTCGGTGCCGGCCAACAGCCCGGCGCCACGATCGGGAACGGCCGTGCGACGGCGATCCGATTCGCGCAGGAAGGTGCACGGCTCGTCCTCGTCGACCGCAACGTCGATGCGCTCGATCGGGTACTCACCGAAGTCACCGAAGTCACCGAAGTCACCGAAGTCACCGGCACCGGAGCCGCGGCGGTTCCGGTCGTCGTCGACGTCACCGCCGCCGAGGCGCCGGGCCTCATCATGCGGACCGCACTCGATGCGTTCGGCCGTCTCGACGTCCTCCACAACAACGTGGGCGTCGGCGTCGGCGACGCTCCGCCGCATCGGCTGGACGAGGAGGTGTTCGATCGGATCATGGAGGTGAACCTGAAGGCCACGTGGCGGCTGTGCAAGGCAGCGATCCCGACGATGCGCGACCAGCGAACTGGCGTCATCACGAACGTGTCGTCGATCGCGTCGATCGCCGGGAACGTGATCGCCGCCTACCGGATGTCGAAGGCGGGCGTCGACGCGCTCACCCGCAATCTCGCGGTCACGAACGCCAAGTACGGCCTCAGGTGCAACGCGGTGCTCCCGGGTCTGATCGACACACCGCTCGGGGTCGACGCCGCTGCGGCGGCGATGGGGATCGACCGCGACGAGTACGCGGCCCGGCGCGCCGCTCAGGTGCCGCTCGGCCATCAGGGCACGGCCTGGGACGTCGCCAACGCCGCGTTGTTCCTGGCGAGCGACGAAGCCGCGTTCATCAACGGCGTCTGCCTCCCGGTCGACGGTGGTCAGACGGCGCGGGTGGGCTGAGACCGTCAGGAGGGGCGGCGGCGCTCGACCAGGAGTGCGTCGAGCAGCTCCGGCGTCGACGCGACGACCGGACCTCGGCGGGCGGTGTGGTCGAGCACGCAGAGGTCGCGGCCGTGCACCTCCGCCGCGACGCAGCCGGCCTCCTCTGCGATCAGCACCGACGCGAGGTAGTCCCACACGCCGTGCTGGTCGTGCGTGTCGCAGAACGCGTCGGTGACGCCTCCGGCGACGGAGCAGATGTCGGGGGCCGATGCGCCCATCGCGCGGAACTGCGCCCAGCCGTAGTGATGGGTCGGCAGGCCCGACACCCCGACGATGGCCGACGACAGCGACGTCGTGTCGTTGGAGCGGCACGGTTCGCCGTCGCGGAACGCTCCCCCACCACGGGACGCCGTGAACACGACGCCAGTGGCGTGGTTGGCGACCATCGCCACGGCCGGTCCGGCATCGTCGACGAGACAGAGGGCGGTGGCGAACCACGGGATGCCGTGGGCCGCATTCGTCGAACCGTCGAGCGGGTCGACGACCACGATCGGCGCATCGTCCGGGCCGTCTGGGGCCGCCGTCACACCGCTTTCCTCCGAGAGCACCCGGTAGCCGGCGGCGTACAGCACCTGGAGGCAGGCGCGATCCGCGTCGAGGTCGACGGCGTATTGGCCGTTGCGGCGGCCGGACGCGCCCCAGTCGGTGTTCGTGGCGAGGACGGCCGCGACGGCGGCCGCGGCACCGCGGAACGTGTCGAGGACCTGGGAGGGGTTGGCTGCCTTCACACTCCGTGACGGTAGTGTCCATGGCGTGGCAGTGATCGACGTCGCAGGTTTCGTGGCGGACCTCAAGAGCCAGGCCATCGACTTTGGCTTTCACGTTCACGACGAACGGCACTTCGTCGAGACCTACTCCCTGCGCCAGCTGTGGGAGGTCGATCTGCACCCCGAGGAGGCCTGCGCCGGCCCGATCGACCTCCACCTGTCGCTCGATGTCGACCCGCGTGCCCTCCTCGGCTTCGAGGACGAGGTCATGAAGCTCGACGACCTCGACGAGGAGCCACCGACCGGTTTCACGTTCCCCTTGCTGTTCACGTGGACCCTCCCACCGCTCACCGATCCGCCCGACCTGCTCGTCCTGGCGACCGATCTCGCCGGCGTCGGCGGCATGGGTTTGCCGGTCGAGGTGTCGGCGATCGACTCGTTCCCGAGCGTGACCGATGCCCCCGAGCGGAGCCTGTCGCTGGTCGCGCGCATCCACGTCGATCTCGCCGACGTGTACCTGAACACCGACATGAACGACGACGGGGCGATCGCCCAGGCGCTCGAACGGTGCAAGCACGTCAGCCTCTATCTGCTCGACCGGGCCGGCGCCTGGCTGGGCGACACCTACTGACCCGAACCCGCCGAACCCAAACCCGAGGAGTGAGCGTTGGAACTCGAGAACCGTGACGGCTTGACCGTGGCAGAACTGATCGACATCCTGAGCCACCACCCGGCGGACGCGATCGTCGAGATGTCGATCATCGCACCGGTCAACGACGGCGACGACGACATCACGGTTGACCGGTACAACGTCGATGGGGTCATGCCGTGGCACGACGAGGGTGAAGACGGTGACGTCGTCTGGCTGATCGGCGGCGAAGACGCCGACGTCGACGTCTTCATCGACGCAGTCGAACAGCCGGATGCCTGACGCCGCCGGGTTCGATCCTCCCTCCGGTCCACCTGCCGGCTGGTACCCCGACCCGTACGACCCGGCGCACCAGCGCTACTGGGACGGCCGTGCCTGGGATCTGTCGACGCCGTCGCCCGGCTTCGCGCCGACGGCGACCGACGACTATCCCGACATCGGAGATTGGCTCGATCGGTCGTTCCGCAGCGCCTACCAGCGGTGGCGCGCCGTCTCGCTGATCGCAGTCCTGACCGCGCCGATCACGTCGGTGACCAGCTACGTGGCGATCGACCGGCTCGCCGACGGCCTCGTGATCACCGACGAGCGCGTCGAAGGCTGGACCAACGATCGTCTGCCACTGGTCATCGCGCTGTTCGTGATCGGCATCGTCGCCAGCGCCGTCGGCGGCTTGGCGCTGGCACGACTGCTCCTCGACACGGTCGACGGCGAGGGGGCCGGCTCGACCACCGAGGAGATCCGCGCCGGGCTCCGGTCGCTCGGACGCGCCGTCGCGATACTCCCGAGAGCCGCCGGTTGGCTGATCGTCGTCGTGATCGGATTCGTCGGTGTCGCGTTGGTCGCGGCGGTGTTGGTCGCGCTGGTCCCGCCGCTCGCTGTTGTGGTGATCGTCGCCGGCGTCCCGATCGCCGTCTGGATCGGCATCAAGTGGGCCTTCGTGGTCGTCGCCATCGTCGACCGTCCCGGCGCTCCGTTCTCCCGTTCGAGCGAGACGTGCCGCGGACGCTGGTGGGCGACGTTCGGACGTCTGCTCCTGCTCGGCATCGTCATGTGGCTGATCTCGCTCGTCATCCAGACCGTCGGCACGATCGCCACCGGCGGCGGCTTCGCCGGCTTCGGTGGCGGTACGACGACGTTCGAGGTCGACAGCGACGGGAGCTTCGACCCGATCGTGCTGGACGACGAACTCGACTTCGGTTGGTGGTTCATCGTCGTCACGGCGATCACGTCGGTCGTCGGCACGATCCTCGCCTCGAGCGTCACCGCCGCCGCGATGTCGATGCTCTACCGAACCCGCAACCGCTCCAACAGGTGACACCGACACCCGATCCGTGAGCTCGCGACGGTTGGATCGTCGGCGCGGGTGGAACGCTCGCCGACGTGGATCCGACGCGCTACGAATTCCTCGAGGTCATCGGCACCGGCGGCATGGCGACGGTCTGGCGAGCCCGCGACCGTCAGCTCGATCGGTTCGTGGCCGTCAAGCGGCCGAGCACCGAGGCCGACCTGCGCCGTTTCGAACGCGAGGGCCGGCTCGCCGCCGGCATCGTGCACCCCAATGTCGTGCGTGTCTACGACGTCGGTTCGGACGAGGACGG
The DNA here is from genome assembly GCA_002698945.1 of Acidimicrobiaceae bacterium. Classification (GTDB taxonomy): domain Bacteria; phylum Actinomycetota; class Acidimicrobiia; order Acidimicrobiales; family Ilumatobacteraceae; genus Ilumatobacter. Next base: position 3,850 of record NZZV01000127.1, on the reverse strand, counting down.
CCCCTACCTGGTGATGCAGCTCGTGGACGGGCCATCCGTCGCAGCTGCGCAACCCGGTTCGGAACAGGCAGCGACGATCGGGAACGAGATCGCCTCGGCGTTGACGGCGCTCCATGCCGCCGGCATCGTGCACGGCGACGTGAAGCCGGCCAACATCCTGCTCGCCGACGGCACGGCTCACCTCACCGACTTCGGTGTCGCGCGGATCGGGTCGGAGGCCGTGACCGGGCCGGTGTTCGCCACCCCCACGTACGCGGCGCCCGAGGTCGCCGCCGGCGGTCCGCCCACTCCCGCATCCGACGTGTACTCGCTCGCCATCGTGCTCCACGAGTTGGTGACGGGTGTCAGCTGGTCGGACCCGTCGATGACACAACCGCTGCCGGTCGGCGACTGGTCCGGACTGCTCGCTCCGGCGCTGTCGACCGATCCGGCACGGCGCCCGGACGCCGCATCGTTCGCTCGCTCCCTGGAAGCGATGTCTCCGGTCGCTCACGCGACCGTGCCGTTGGCTGCCGCTGGGCGGGGCGTCTCACCCGAGTCGCCGTTCGGCCCGCCCGATGCCGGTGAGCCGGCTCGGCAAGAGGTGCGACCGATCGACGTCGGGCCACAGCGTCGCCACCGCACGCTGGTCGCAGGGGGAGGCCTCGCGGTACTCGCAGTTCTGGTCGCCGTCGGGGTCCTGGCCGCACGACCCGGCGATCAGGTCGCGAGTTCGCAAACCACGGCGTCGGCCGCCGTGGCCACGTCCGTCGGCGACGCGCCAGCGACCAGCGGTGCATCGACGCCGACCTCCCGACCAGCCACCGTTGCGACCAGTGTGCCGGCATCGACCAGCGCTCCGGTGACGACGGTCCCGCCGACGACGCCGCCGACCCAGGTGAGCCGAACGACGGCCGTCGCCGCCGAACTCTCCACGCTGATCGAGTCCGTGCCGCCGGACGAGCTGAAGCCGAAGGATGCGCGCAGCATGCTCGAGCGTCTCGAGCGGGTGTTGGAACACGTCGACGACCCGCGTCGCGCCGAACGCGAGCTGAAGGAACTGGCGGAGCGAGCTGAGCGACACCTGGACGACGACACGCAGGAACGCGCACGAACCCTCATCGTCGAACTCGCCGATCTCATCGGTGTCGACGCCGACGAGATCGACGACACGTTCGACGACGACCGCGGTGACGGGGGTCGCGGTGACGACGACGACCGTGACGATGACGATGATGACGACGACTGACGATCCAGGGCGATGATCGGTCGTGTCGGATCGGTCGAACCGTCCCGCAACAGTCGCGACGGTCGGTGGGCGGTTCGCGGTGCGACACGATCACGGGCGGGACCGGGGCGACGTCGAGCATCCACGAACCGACCCAGCCGAGCACCAATTCCACGAATCCGCCGTCTCGATCAGCAACCTGGCCGTCGACGAGCCCGTCCGCATCGACGTCGTGGAGTCGGTCCAACAGATGGCGACGGTGTCGTCGATGACGTCGACCGACCGCTCCCGTCCCGCGACGTTGTTTCGAGCGCTTCGGGTGCGGTGGGCTCGACCACCGTCAGGGCTCGACGACGATCCAGCCGCGACGCTGGAGTTCGGCGGCGAGGAGCTGATCGGAGAACTCACGCAGCGCCAGTTCGGCCGCCGAAGGTTTGGGGACGGCGGACGGCGGTGGGTCGGCATCTTCCTCGTCCGTCGCGCCGAGGTTGCGCTGGTGCTCGGCCTCCTGCAGCTGGTCGATGAAGTCGGCCGCCTCCTGTGCCGTGAACTTCCCGGCCGCCTGGCGTTGGGTGAATCCCATCGGCCCGCGAGCATCGCGGAAGTCGGTGTGGCCCGCGGCCTGCAGCAGCTCGAGGAGCTCGTCGACCTGACGTCCCGACGCTGGCGGTCCTGCTGACTGTCCGAATGCCATGCGCCCAGTCTCGCCGACGTTCACCTCCGAGTCCCGACTTTCCCGCACGGGTCTCGCCGACGTTCGCCTCCGAGTCCCGACTTTCCCGCACGGGTCTCGCCGTTGTCGTGGCCGCTGAGTCCCAACTCTCCCGCACGGGCGGCTCGCCGTCGTCGTGGCCGCTGCCCGCCGTTCGCCGACCGTCAACCGTCTACCGTCGACGGCATGCAGCTCGCTCGCACGGCGGCACTCGTGGTCGCACTCGCAGCCTGCGGCGGCGACGGAGCGCCCGACGACCCGGCGACGGCCGCGGCATGTGCACACTTCGAGCAGACGATGCGGGCGTTCCGGGCCGGCGAACTCGACTACGCCGGCCTGCAGGACGGGATGGCGGAGGTGGACGCCGCAGCGGGCGACTCGACGAACGAGTCGGTGCGGCTCCTCGCCGCCCGCATGGTGGAGACCCTCGACTTCCGTCCCGCCGACGAGTTCGTCGATGCGCTCCGTTCGTTCAGCCGGGCCTGCGAACGCTGAACTCGACAGTGGGGCGAGGGTCACTGCGACCGACGACTGGCGGCAACCTGGTCGAGCACCTCGTCCCAGGTCAGCGTCTTGACGTCTCCAGATGTGATCTGCGCCGAGCGGCGCTGCATCTCCTCACCCCAGGCCCGGTCGACCTCGTCGGGATCGGCGTCGGAGATGTCGTCGTCAAGACTGGCGAGCAGCTCCACGGCGAGCTCGGCGCGCTGCTCAGCAGGCAGCGCGAGAGCCTCGTCTCGCAGGGCGGAGGGCGTCGCACTCACGGACATCACATTACTCCTCGTTCGACTCGCGCGGTGGGGCGAGCAGCGAAGCCACGGCGTTCGCCAGAGCTCGATCGGTTTCGCTGACTCGGCCGCTGTAGTGCTTCGCGGCGATGGAAGGGTCGTGGCCGGCCCGCATTGCGACCTGCGTCACGCTGTAGCCCATCTCCTGGCCGTAGGTCTCCATGAACTTGCGCAAGTCGTGGAAGTTGATGTGATCGAGGCCGACACGCTCGCGCATCCGGCCGAAGTACTGCGAGACCGTGTCCGGCTTCCACGGAACAGAACCGTCGACGGCGTCGGTGAACACGTACGGGTCGTCGACCAGATCGACGCGGCACAGCGCACTCCGTGCCTCGACGTCTGCCAACTGTGCTCCCAGGATCGCGACCGTCAGGTCGTCGAGGGCGAGCGTTCGAGTCCGACGGTTCTTCGTCGGGATCTCCCGCGCCGGTTCACCCGGCATCTTCACGACTGACGCCGACACTCGAAGTAACCCGCGCTCGAGATCGAGATCCCGGGTCCGACGCAGCGCACACAGTTCGGCTCGTCGAAGCCCGGTCGTGGCGGCGACCAGGATCGCCCGCGCCATCTCCGGACGCTTGCCCCGTTCGGCCTCGGCGATGAGCAGCCGAACCTCCTCGGGAGTCGGCACGGTCGGCTCGGTGTTCGGGATCGAGGGTGGGTCGGCCCACTGGGCCGGATTTGAGTCTCGCCACCCCCACCGGCAAGCCTGCGTGAACATCGACGACAGGCACGCGTGCACCTGATACACGCTGCGCGCGGCGAGCCCTCGCGCCTGATGAGCGCCGTACAGGTCGGTCAACGTCTTCGTGGTCACCTTGGTGACCTGCATCGCACCGAGCGTCGGCTTGATGTTGCGTTCGTACACCAACTCGTAGCCCCGGACCGTGTTCGGCGACCGGCCCTTGCGCCGCAGCTCGACGATCCACTCCCCGAACAGGTCGTCGAGTGTGGCCTGTGCTCCGGTGTGGCGGCCCTTGCCGACATCGACCAATAGCGCTGCGCGCGCCTTCTTGGCGTCTCGGAGGTTCCCTCGGAACGTCCGGCTCACCTGACGGCGCTTGCCGGTCAACGGATCGCGGCCGGCCTCGACGATCAGCTCCCACACGCCAGGAGATCGCTCCCGCATCCCCGGAGCCGATC
>NZZV01000126.1 GCA_002698945.1 Acidimicrobiaceae bacterium | reverse complement strand
GTCGGATGAGGTCAGACCCCAACCGACACGTCATCAGCGGGTTCGCCGTCGTCGTCGGTCGGATGAGGTCAGACCCCAACCGACACGTCATCAGCGGGTTCGCCGTCGTCGTCGGTCGGTTGGGGTCTGACCTCATCCGACCATCTCGTCGAGGGCGGGGGCGACCACCGACCAGTCGTGGTCGTCCAGACCGGGGCGGAGCGAGGCGGCGATCGCTGCTGCCTCCTCGCGGTGTAGCACTGCCCATCGGAGGCCCTCGCGCAGCCCGTGCTCGTCGTCGTACAGACACCGGTCGTGCAACTCCGGCGGAATGCGCTCGGGGTAGACCAGCCGGTTCGGCAACACCGGGAAGGCGCCGGCGGCGATGGCCTCGACGACCGCCACCCCGTAGAACTCGTGGTGCGCCGTGCTCACCACGACATCCGCACGCCGCAGGAGACTCCGGTAGTCGTCGGGTTCGGCCCACCCGTCGTGCACCAACCGCTCGCCCAACCGGTCGCGCAGCACGGCGAACTCTGGAGGCTCGGCGGCGAACTGCTCACCCGCGAGCGCCACGTCGAACTCGACCCCGTCGTCGAGCAGCGAGGTGACGGCGCGGGCGAACGTCGCGGGACCCTTGTCGTACTCCCAGCGCTGGTTCCACAACACGAGCGGCCGTTCGCGTCGCACGTGTGGTTCCGCACCGAGTGCCGCCAGGTCGACCCCGACGGGCAGCACGCTCGACGTCGCCCGCACCGCGTCGACGAACCGCCCGTGTTTCTCGTCGGGGAACCCGGCCAGCAGCGCCGGCAGCGCCGCGAACCACTCGTCGCGGTGATAGGCCGAGTTGAACACGACCCGGTCGGCGGCGACCATCGACGTCCAGTTGATCATCGGGTAGGTGAGATCGATCCGGTCGTGTTCGGACAGGGGGAAGGTCAGCTGGTTCTCGTGCATGTACAGCACGACCGGCACCTCCCCGAGCGCCCGACGGCACAGACCCAGCAGACCGGCCACGTTGCACATGCTCGTCGTGAGCACCGCATCGAACGGCGCTCGTTCGGCGGCCGCGGCCACCTGAGCGGCCAGCGTCACGTGGCCGCCCTGCATCCGCCACTTCCAGTGGATGGCCGGCAGTCCGAACAGCTCGACGTCGTGGGCCGATCGTTCGGCGTAGCCCTCGGCCCACGCCCGATGCGACCCGCCGAGGTACGGCTCGACCAGCGCAACGCGTCGCTTCGGCTCCACGTCGGCGACGGTAGCCGCTGACCCCCTAGGCTCGACCCATGACAGTTCGACCCATGGCGACGACCGTTCCGAAGCTCCGTGTCGACATCTGGTCCGACGTGGTCTGTCCGTGGTGCTACATCGGCAAGCGCCGATTCGAAGCCGCCGTCGCCGAACTCGACGGCGAGCTCGAACTCGACGTCCACTTCCGCGCGTACCAGCTCGACCCGACGGCGTCGCCGGGCAAGTCGGGCCCCGTGTTCGACGCCTACGCCCGCAAGTTCGGTGGTCCCGAGCAGGCCAAGATGCTGATCGACCGCGTCACCGACACCGCCGCCGGCGAAGGTCTCGAGTTCCGCATGGACCGCGCACTGCGGGCCAACACCCTCCTCGCCCACCGGCTCCTGTGGTGGGCCGACCAACCTGCCACACCGGTCACGCAGGAAGCGATGAAGGAGCGTCTGCTCCAGGCGTACTTCGTCGACGGGCTCGACATCGGACTGCCCGAGACCCTGGCCGACTGTGCCGCCGAACTCGGCGCCGACCGCGACGACGTCCTCGGCTTCCTCACGAGCGACGCCGGCCGCGATGCGGTCGCCGACGACCTGTCGCAGGCCGCCGAGCACGGCATCTCGGCCGTCCCGACGTTCGTCATCGAAGGCCAGTGGGCGATCCCCGGCGCCCAGGACAGCGACACCTTCGTCAATGTCTTCCGCCGCCTCGCCGACAAGCTGCGCGCCACTGAGGAAGCCGCCGCCACCGACGGTGATGACAGCGACGCCGCCCCAGGCGAGTCGTGCGAGGGCGACGCCTGCTCGACCGACTGATGCGACGGCTCGCCTTCCTGCACGGCTTCACCCAGACCCACCACCACTGGCATCGCGTCGCGCACCAGGTCGCCGACCGCGTCGGCGGCTCGGCGATCGTGCTCCCCGACCTGCCGGGCCACGGCCTCAGCTCGACCGACGACCGCGGCATCGACGACACAGCTGTCGCACTCGCGTCGTCGGTCGGTCCGGCCACCTACGTCGGCTACTCGATGGGCGGGCGTGTCGCCCTCCACGCCGCCCTGCTCGACGACTCGCCGGTGGAGCGCCTCGTCCTGATCGGTGCCACCCCCGGAGTCGCCGACGACGCGGAGCGGGCGGAACGACGTCGTCTCGATGATGAGCGGGCGGCCCACATCGAGCAGATCGGCGTCGACGCCTTCCTCGACGAGTGGCTCGCCGCGCCCATGTTCGCCACCCTGCCGCCCGACGCGGACGGCCTGATCCACCGGCGGCGCAACACGGCGGCCGGCCTCGCCCACAGCCTCCGCACCGCCGGCACCGGCGTCCAACCGTCGCTCTGGGACGAGATCCACCGGATCACCGTCCCGGTCCTCGTGATCGCCGGTGCGCTCGACACCAAGTTCACCGACATCGGTCGCCGCATGACCGTTGCGCTCCCCGACGCCACCTTCGCCTCGATCGATGGCGCCGGCCATGCCGCCCACTCCGAACGTCCCGACGACGTCGCCGCCACGATCACCCGCTGGCTGTGACGTCCACGCGGATGCAACGATCCGGAACTCACTCGTGACGCGGAACGTCCAACTCGGCATGCACCGCTCCGGGCTCACGTTGGCGTTGCTGGCCCTCGTCGCCACGAGCTGCTCGTCGGCACCGGACGACTCGGCGGTGCCGACCGTGCCGCCCACGATCGTGGCGTGGCCCGATGAGCTGGACGATCCGCCACCGGCACCGACCGTCGGTGACGACCCGCTCGGCCTCGTCGTCGACGGATGGTCGCTGTCGAGCCGGGACCTGCACGAGGACTGGGGTGTCGACGACGTCTACGGCTGCCACGAGCAGATCGGTCTCCTCGCTCGCGGCTCCCTGTCGTTCGTGACCGAGCACTACCTCCACCCCGACACCGCAGGTGTCTGGACGTCGATCTCGTACCTCGACTACGGCGACGCCGAGGCCGCCGAACGACGGACGAGCGGCTACGCGGTCGCCGACGCCGCCTGTGCCGTCGACGACACGGCCGGTGCGGCGGTCGTCTTCAGCGACAGCGCGGACGACGGCACGACGGTCGTCGGCTACGTCAGCGACGACCAGCAGGCATGGGTGGTGGTCGCCACCGACGGACGGGCGGTCCTGTTCGACGGTCGCGGTGTCTCGCTCGACGAGCGGCTCGACCTCACCGATCGCGCCCTCGTGTGGCTCGGCGAGTCGAGCGCCTGATCAACCGAGGGCGAGCCCGAAGGCGAAGGTCAGGCCGAAGGCGAGTTGGGTCTGGCCGGTGGCGGCGAGGACCGGGATCAGCTCGGGGCCGGTCGCCCCGCCGAGCACCCGCTTCACCGGGCCGATCGAGGCCGGGATGCCGAGCAGACCGAGCAGCGCCCACGGCCGTTCGAACGCGCTGACGACGACGCACACGAAGGTGGCCACGATCAGCACGACGTAGAACCACCGGGTCGGCCGGTCGCCGAGACGGACGGCGAGGGTCCGCTTGCCGGCCGCCGTGTCGGTCGGGATGTCGCGCAGGTTGTTCACGACGAGCAGGGCGCACGCGATCAGTCCGACACCGGTCGCCGCCGGCCACGTCACCCACGGCACCTCCTCGATCGCGACGTAGGTGGTCCCGGCGGTCGCCACCAACCCGAAGAACACGAACACGAACACCTCGCCGAGCCCGAGATAGCCGTACGGCTTCGGACCGCCCGTGTAGCCCCACGCCGCCAGGATCGCTGCGACGCCGACCAGCACCAGCCACCACGAGGTCGCGATCGCCAGGCCGAGGCCGACGACGGCCGCGAGTCCGAACGACGCCAAGGCCGCCCGCTTCACCGCCGACGGTGAGGCCGTGCCGGTCGCGACCAGACGCATCGGACCGACCCGCACGTCGTCGGTGCCGCGAACCCCGTCGCTGTAGTCGTTGGCGTAGTTCACGCCCACCTGCAACAGCAACGACACCACCAACGCCGCCGCCACGCGCCACCAGACCACACCGTCGCCGAACGACTCACCGATGCCGGCGGCGACCCCGGCTGCGACGGCGACCGGGACGACCGCCGCCGGCAGCGTGCGCGGTCGAGCACCTGCGACCCAGTCGGCCAGGGTCGGTGCGGGCGTGTTGTCGGCGGTCGTCATGCGTCGGTCATGATGGATGCATGAGCGAACTCTGGCAACTCGGCGCCCTCGAACTGGCCGACAAGATCCGTTCGGGCGAGACCACCAGCCGCGCCGTCGTCGAGGCTCATCTGGCCCGCATCGACGCTGTCAACGGCCACCTCAACGCCGTCGTGCGCCGCCTCGACGGCGACGCACTCGCCGCCGCCGACGCGGCAGACGCCGCCGTCGCTCGCGGCGACACCCTCGGCCCCTTCCACGGCGTGCCGATGACCGTCAAGGAGAACATCGACCTCGCCGGCACCGCGACGACCCAGGGCGTCGCCGCCCTCGCCGACGCCGTCGCATCGATCGATGCACCCACGGTGGAGCGGATGCGTGGCGCCGGCGCGATCCCGATCGCGCGCACGAACCTGCCCGACCTCGGCCTGCGCGTGCACACCCACTCGTCCCTCCACGGCCTCACCCGCAACCCGCACCACGCCGACCGGACCGCCGGCGGCTCGAGCGGGGGCGAGGCGTCGGCGATCGCGTCCGGCATGAGCCCGCTCGGTCTCGGCAACGACATCGGCGGTTCGCTCCGCAACCCGGCCCACTGCTGCGGCATCGCCTCGATCAAGCCGACGGTCGGCGCGATCCCGATGGCGACGGTGATCCCGCCCCAGGACCAGCTCCTCAGCTCCCAGCAGATGCTGGTGGAAGGCCCGATGGCCCGCCGCGTCGCCGACGTCCGCACTGCGTTCCAGGTACTCGCCGGACCCAGTCCACGCGACCCACGGTCGGTCCCGGCGACGTTCGCCGAACTCGGCGCCGGCGAACGTCTCACCGTCGCCGTCCTGGCCGACCCACCCGGTGGCAACACTCACCCCGAGATCGCCGCCGCAGTCCGACGGGCGGCCGATCACCTCGCCGACGCCGGACACGAGGTCGTGGAAGCGACACCTCCCGATTACGAGACGGCGGTCGAGATGTGGGCCGCGCTGCTGCTGTCCGACCTGTCGGTGACCCGTCCGCTCCTCGACGAGATCCTCGGCGAGGACGCCCGCAAGATCCTGGACGGATTCGCCGCGGTCGCACCGGAGTCGTCGGTCGAGCTGTCGGCCCACGTCCAGGCCACCCGCTTCCGGCTGATGCGGGAGTGGTCGGAGTTCTTCGCCTCCCACCCGATCCTGCTGTCGCCGACGTGGGGCATGCCCCCGTTCGAGCACGACGCCGACATCGGCGACAACGAGGAACTGATCCGCGACACCCTCCGTCCGGTCCTGCCGGCGAACTTCCTGGCGCTGCCAGGAGCGGTCGTGCCGTGCGGTTCCGCCGACGGTCTCCCCGTCGGCGTCCAGGTGCTCGGCGACCGCTTCACCGATCTCCGCTGCCTCGACGTCGCCGCCCAGATCCAGTCGGCGGTCGGCGCCCCGGTTCCGATCGACCCGGTCACCGCCTGACCGTGCACCGACTCGTCGCGCTCGACCTGCCCGGTGGGCCCGACTTCGTCGACGCGCTCCGGCGGGCGTGGGACGACGGCGACGCGGTCCTGCCCGTCGATCAGCGTTTCCCACCCGCGGCGAAGGCGGCGCTCATCGCCGCCATGGGAGCGAGCCGCGTCGTCGAGCCCACCGGCGCGACCGAGCTGACCGAGGGCCGACCTGTGGAGTCGGGCGATGCGCTCGTCGTGGCGACCAGTGGCTCCACCGGCACCCCGAAGGGCGTCGTCCTCACCCACGGAGCGATCGCGGCCTCGGCCGATGCCACGTCGGCCCACCTCGCGGTCGACCCGAGCGCCGACCACTGGCTGGCCTGTCTCCCGCTCTCCCACGTCGGCGGGCTGTCGGTCGTCACCCGCGCGCTCCAGACCGGCACCCCCCTCACGGTACTCCCCGGCTTCGACGCCGACCTCGTCGACGCAAGCGAGGCGACCCTGGTATCACTGGTCGCCACCGCGATGCGACGCATCGACACCGCAAGATGGCGCGTGATCGTGCTGGGGGGCGCCCACGCCCCCGCCGACCGGCCCGTCAACTCGGTGACGACCTACGGCATGACCGAGACCGGGAGCGGTGTCGTGTACGACGGGCGCCCGCTCGACCACGTCGAGATCGCCATCGTCGACGAGGAGGTCCGGCTCCGCTGCCCGATGCTGCTCCGCTGCTACCGCGACGGCACCGACCCGTTCCTCCCGGGTGGCTGGTTCCCGACCGGTGATCTCGGCGAACTCACCGATGACGGCCGCCTCGTGGTCCACGGCCGGCGCGGCGACCTCATCATCACCGGCGGCGAGAACGTCTGGCCCGACCCCGTCGAACGCATTCTCGCCCGCCACCCTCGCATCGCCGACGTCGGTGTCGCCGGTGTGCCGGATCCCGAGTGGGGTCACCTCGTCACCGCGTTCGTGGTGCCGACCGACGACCACCCCCCGACCCTCGACGAGCTCCGCGACCTCGTCCGCGCCGAACTCCCCGCCTACTGTGCACCACGCGACGTGGTGATCGTGCCACGGCTGCCACGCACCACGTTGGGCAAGCTGAAACGTGGTCTCCTGGCGCCCGGACGCGAGTAGGTTCGCCCCGATGGCGCGGGCAGGGCATCACGATCGCATCGCGACGATCGCCGGATGAGTACAGCACGCGAGCAGCTCCCCACTGCCTACTGGCGGCAGTGGTGGTCGAGTCTGATCAGCAATCTCGGCGACGGCATCAACTTCGTCGCGATGCCGCTGCTGGCGCTGTCGTTGACCGACGACGAACGACTCCTGGCGCTCACGACCGTGGCGACCTTCGTGCCGTGGCTCGTGATCTCACTGCCGGTCGGCGTGGTCGTCGACCGCGTCGACCGCCGGCTCTTGATGGTGACGGCCAACCTGGCCCGGGTCGGCCTGTACTCGATCATCGCCGTCTGGGCGATCCAGGGTGGGATCTCCATCTGGTGGCTGGTCGCCCTGCTCGTGGTGATCGGCTCGTGCGAGGTCGTGTTCGACAGCACCGCCCAGGCGTTCGTCCCGATGCTCGTCGAGCCGCATCAGCTGGCCCGCGCCAACGGTCTGCTGTTCGCCGCCGAGATCGTCGCCGGTTCGATCGCCGGTCTCGCGATCGGCGCGCTGCTGTTCGATCTCGACGTCGGGCTGCCGTTCGCGGCCAACGCCGCCAGCTTCGCGATCGCCGCCGTGCTGCTGCTGACGATCCGTCCGCGGCGCACCCCGCCGACGGCCACCCTGCCGCTCGGCGACCGCAGCCTGCGATCGGCGATCCGGTGGCTCGGCCGACACCGCCTGCTCCGGACACTGGCGGTCATGTTCACCATCACCAACCTGGGCCTGATGCTCGGCCAGGGCATCTTCGCCAAGTTCGCCGTCGAGGAGCTCGGCCTCGACAGCTTCGGGTTCGGCCTCCTGCTCGCGATCACGGCCATGGGCGCCGCCACCGGCGGCCTGCTCGGACCGCGCATCGTGGGCGTCATCGGCCTGCGCAACTCCGTGGTCGCTCCGTATCTGGCGTTCGGCGTCGCCCAGATCGTGATCGGGCTGGTCCCGCCCGTCACGGTCGTCGGCGCGGCCGGCTTCGTGATGGGGTTCGGCATCACCGTCTGGAACGTGGCGACGATCACCGTGCGCCAACGCCTGATCCCGAGCGACCAGTTCGGACGCGTCAACGGTGCGTACCGGTGGTTCGGTGCGGCGGCGAGCGCGCTCGGCATCGTGGCCGGTGGGTTCGTCGCCTACGCGATCGATCTCCAGGCGCCGTTCCTCCTCGGGGGCGGCATCACCCTCGGCGCCGCCGTGGTGTTCGCCAAGCCGGTCCTGGCCGGCCTGGCGAACACCGACGCTCTCTGAGCGAGACGCCGTGTGATCCGGCTCGCCGGGTCAGCCCTCGAGCGCCAGTTCGAGTTCGGCATCGGCGGTGGGGACGTCACCGGTCTCCGACCCCTTCCTCGGGCCGAAGAACAGCAGGTAGGCGAAGGTGACTCCCGCCAGCGCCACCCCGATCCACATCGACTGGACCCAACCGTCGACGAACGCGTGCTGCGCCGCCGAGACGAGCTGCGGCCCCTGATCGCCGGCCTGGGCGGCCGCGGCGAGCGCTCCACCGATCCCTTCGCGTGCCGGCTCGGCGAGCTCCTCCGGCAGTCCGGCCAGGTCGGGCTCGATCGCCGACTCGTACCCGGCGCTGAGCACCGATCCGAGCAACGCGACGCCGAGCGCTCCGCCGACTTCACGAGAGGTGTCGTTGAGCGCCGACGCGACGCCCTGCTTGTCGGCGGGCAACGTCTCGGTGATCGCCGCGGTGGCGGGCGTCATCGTCAGACCCATGCCGAGACCGATGACGACCAGCCCTGGCAACACCGACATGTACCCACCCCCGACCGAGGCGCGCAGCGCCAGGGTCGCGAGGCCGGTGGCGAAGATCGCGACACCCGACAGCATCGTCGTGCGGCTGCCGATCCGCTCGGCGACGATCGGTGCCACCGCCGACATCGGCATCATCACGAACGCCATCGGGAGCAGTGCGACGGCGGACCGAAGCGCCGACCAGCCGATCACCGCCTGGAAGTACGGGAACAGCACCAGGAAGATGCCGAACATCACGGCGAACACGATCAGCAGGGTCAACGAACCCGACGCCAGACCACGATTGCGGAACGTGGTGACGTCGAGCAGCGGGTCGCGACGGCGGAGTTCCCACAGCACGAACGCCACGGCGGCGATCACACCGACGACGATGCCCGTCAGGGTCAACACGTCGGCCCAGCCGCGCTCGGGTCCCTCGTGGATGCCGAGCACCAGGCCGCCGATCGCGACGGCCGACAGGATCGAACCGACCGTGTCGAACGGGTGCTCGCTGTGTTCACGCGAGTTGGGCACCGTGCGCCACGACATCGCACCGGCGAGCACGACGAGTCCGACCGGCAGCGCGAAGAGCCAGCGCCAGCTCACCACGTCGACCATGAACGCCGACACGAACAAGCCGATGATGCCGCCGGCACCGGCGAAGCCGGCCCAGATACCGATCGCCCGGGTGCGGGCCTCGGGCGGGAAGCTCGAGGTGATCACCGACAAGGTGACGGGCATGATCATGGCGGCGCCGACACCGGCGACGATGCGGGCGACGATCATGATCGCGGTCGTCGTGGCGAGCCCGGCACCGAGGCTGGCGAGTCCGAACACGACGAGTCCGGCCATCAGGACCGGCTTGCGCCCCCAGCGGTCGCCGATCGCACCGATCGGCATGAGCAGGGCCGCGAGCGCCACGGTGTAGGCGTTGATGATCCAGAGGATTTCGCTCTGCGACGCGCTGAGGTCGACCGCCAAGTCTTGCTGGGCGACGTTGAGGCCCGACACCGATGCGATGACGGCGATCAGTGCCGTGCACATCGCGATCAGGATGTTGCGGAGCTGCTTCTCGTCGTGGGTGATCTCGTCGGCGTTGTCGCTCGAGAGCCCGTCGTCGGGCGGCACGGCCGGTGCTCCGGCTGCTGAGGGTGCGGGCATGGGGGGATCCTTCGCAAGTGTGAGGTGGGTGGTGATCATCCGACGAGGAGACGTCGGAAACGCTACGAAACAGTATCGTAGCGAAACGGTAGGGTCAACCCTTCAGCACCGGGAACGGCCACACTGTGACCGACGGCACCCGCGCCGACACCCGAACGACACCCGACGAATCGACCGACCCATGACCGACCACACGACCCGTCCGATCGACCCTCGCGTCCTGCGAAGCCGCGCCAAGATGATCGACGCCGCGACCGAGCTCCTGGCCGAGTCGGGACCGCGTGCGGTCACCGTCGACGCCGTGTCGGAACGCTCGGGGGTCGCCAAGTCGACCCTCTACCGGCACTGGGAGTCACGCGAGGGCCTGCTCGTCGACGTGATGCGCTCCAACATCCCCGACATCCAGGCGCCCGACTCAGAGCTGACGTTCGAGCAGGCGCTGCGTGCCGTCGTGGTCGAGGTCACCGCCGTGATGACCACCCCTCGCTGGCGGGCGATCCTGCCCGCCCTCATGATGCTCCAGCAGCACATGCCCGAGCTCGCCGAGATCGCACACGACGATCACGAGGAGAAGAAGGCGATCCTCCGCGAGGTGGTCCAGCGCGGCATCGACGCCGGCCGGCTCCCCGCCGGCACGGACGAAGAGCTGGTCGCCCGTCAGCTGATCGGCCCCGTCTTCTTCACCCTCCTGACGGCCCACCCCGCCGACGACGCCGCGGTCGACAAGACCGTCGACTACGTGCTCGAGCGGTTCCTCGCCTCCTACCCGGACTGAGCGCCGAGCGGGGCGAAGCTACGACGAGCGGACGCCCGCTCCCCCGTCGATCACGTAGGTGTCGCCGGTGATCCACGACGCCTTGTCGGATGCCAGGAACACCGCCAGGTTGGCGATGTCCTCCGGCGTGCCGAGGCGCTGCGTCGGCATCGCTGCGGCCAGCTGCTCGCCGAAGTTCTCGACCAGATACGACGCGAAGTCGGTCTGGACCAGACCCGGAGCGATGCCGACGACTCGAGTCGGTCCGATCTCGTTGGCGAGCTGGCGCGTCAGGTGGATCAGCGCCGCCTTGGTCAGGTTGTAGACCCCGAGCCCGGCCTCGGCGCGCAGACCGCCGACCGAGGCGATGTTGACGATGACGCCGGGTTCGTGGCGGAACGCACGGTCGTAGGCGACCTGCGACCAGAAGAGGGGTGCCGCCAAGTTGACCTGGAACGTCTTGTCGTAGCGGGCACGATCGACGTCGAGCGTGGGGCCGTAGTACGGGTTGGTCGCGGCATTGTTCACCAGGATGTCGAGGCGGCCGAACCGCTCGATCGTCGCGTCGACACACGTCTCCGCCGACCCCGGCTCGCCGGCGTTCGCCGCGAAGGTCGCGACCTCAACACAACGATCATCACCACCACTGGTACCGCGGATCTCGGCGGCGGCGTCGTCGAGGGCGTCCTGCTTGCGCGACGAGATCATCACCGAGGCGCCCGCCTCGACGAAACCCGCCGCGATCGCCTTGCCGATACCGCGGGAACCGCCCGTGACGAGGGCGACCTTGCCGTCCAGTGAGATGCGCATGCGGCGAACCTAGTGTTCGCCGATGCAGCGAGATCAGTCGGCGGCCGACACCGATTCGGCGTCGTCGTCGACCGGCAACGGTGCCATCTCGTGGATCCGCACCACGCGGACGCGGCGGCCCTCGACCTCTTCCGCGCTGAGCCGAAGCCGCTCGACCTCGATCGACTCGCCCACCTCCGGAACGTGCTCGAGCATGTTGAACACCAACCCGCCGACGGTGTCCCAGTCGTCGTTCGGCAGCTCGCACACCAGCAGCTCGTTGACGTCGTGGATCGACGTGCCGCCCTCCACCAGATAGTCACCGTTCGGGAGCCGCTGGATGTTGTGCTCCTCGATGTCGTACTCGTCGACGATCTCGCCGACCAGCTCCTCGAGACAATCCTCAAGGGTGACCAGGCCGGCGATGTCGCCGTACTCGTCGGCGACGATCGCCAGGTGGAACTTGCCGGCCTGCATCTCACGCATGAGACGACTGACCGGCTTGTTCTCCGGGATGAAGCGAACGGGTCGGGCGAGGTCGAGCACGGCCAGGTCGCCGCGCCCTTCTCGCTCGGCCCGGATGAGGTCCTTCGTGTAGGCGAGACCGACGATGTCGGCGTCGTCGGGACCGAACACCGGCAGGCGGCTGTAGCCGTTGGCGATCGCCAGGTCGAGTCCCTCCGAGATCGTCGCCTCGTGCGGGATGATCACCATGTCCGGGCGCGGCACCATGATCTCGCGTGCGACCGTGTCGCCGAACTCGATGATGCTCTCGATGAGCTCGCGCTCCTCGTGTTCGATCACCTCGTCCTCGGCTGCGGCCTCGACGATGCCGAGCAACTCCTGTTCGCTCACGAACGGGCCCTGCTTGAGGCCCTTGCCGGGCAACAGGATGTTGGTCAGGCCGATCAGTCCCCGCGAGACGATCCGCAGCGGCCAGAACGAGATCAACCACGCAGTCGGCCGTGCCGTGGCCAGGCCCGCCCGTTCCGTGTGCAGCACCGCCCACGTCTTCGGCATCGACTCGGCGAGCACGAAGAAGACCACGACGTTGAGGGCGAACGCCGCCAACACACCCCACCCACCGAACAGCCGGTCGGCGAGGATCGTGGTGAGGAACGCCTGCGCCGTCTGGAGCGCCGTCACGGTCACCAGCAACGGGTTGATGAACCGCTCGGGCTTGTCGGTGAGTTCGACCAACGCAGCGGTCGACTTCGACCCGTGTTCGTCGGCGAGCGCCTGGGCCTTGACGTGGGAGATCCGGTTGAGCCCCGTCTCGGCGATCGCCAAGGCGATCAGCACCAGCAGGATGACGACGATCGCGATCAGCAGGACGATGTCGGTGGTGCTCATCGTTCGTGCTCCTGACGGAATCCGGCCGGGGGCGGGCCGTGCCAGTGGTGGGCGCTCAGCAGTTCGAGTTCGCGGGCACGCATCACCGCGGTCTCGTCGGGCTCGGCGTGATCGTGGCCCATCACGTGCAGGCAGCCGTGGACGACCAGGAGGGCCAACTCGTCGTCGAGGGAACCGGCGTGGGTCGGGGCCGCCTCGGCGGCCACGGCCGGGCAGACGACGACGTCGCCGAGCAGCACGGGCTCACCGGTCGTCGGAGGATCGAGCGCATCGAGCGGGAACGACAGGACGTCGGTCGGTCCGTCGTTGCCCATGTGCTCGACGTTGAGTGCGGTGATCTCGTCGACGTCGACGAAGGTCAGCGTCAACTCGCCGGCCGCCCCTTCGGCACGAAGGGTGTGGGCCGCCAATGCGGCCCATCGGGGGGCATCGATCGCCATGTCGGTCTGGTGGTCTGCGACGACCACGTCGACCTCGGATGGCGCATCGACGCCGGTGGGACTCACAGGGTCAGCCATCGGCCGACGACCTCCTCGAGGGTGTTCGTTGTTGTGTTCGTTGCGCCGCTTGCTCGTCGCCTCGTTCGTACGCGGCGACGATGTCGGCGACGATCTGGTGCCGGACGACGTCGGCGGCGGTCAGGTGCACGAACTCGAGATCGTCGATCCCGGTGAGGATGCGCTCGAGGCCCTTGATCCCCGACCGACCGTCGGGCACGTCGACCTGGGTCGCGTCGCCGGTGACGACGACCTTCGAACCGAACCCGATGCGGGTGAGGAACATCTTCATCTGTTCGGGCGTCGTGTTCTGCGCCTCGTCGAGGATGATGAAGCTGTTGTTGAGCGTCCGACCGCGCATGAACGCGAGCGGTGCGACCTCGACCGTGCCGCGCTCGATGAGGCGGGCCGCGCCCTCTGGGTCGACCATGTCGTAGAGGGCGTCGTAGAGCGGCCTCAGGTACGGATCGATCTTGGCCATCAGGTCGCCGGGCAGGAATCCCAACCGCTCGCCGGCCTCGACCGCGGGACGGGTCAGGATGATGCGCTGCACCTGTTTGGCCTGCAGCGCCTGGACCGCCATCGCCACCGCGAGCCACGACTTGCCGGTACCGGCCGGGCCGATCCCGAACGTGATGATGTTGTTCCGGATCGCGTCGACGTAGCGCTTCTGTCCGGCGGTCTTCGGGCGGACCTGACGTCCCTTGGCCCCCTTCAGGACCTGGTGGGTCAGCACCTCGGTGGGGTTCTCGTCGTCGCGCACCATGCCGATCACCCGCGCCAGGGTCCGATCGTCGAGTTCGTGACCGCGTTCGAGGAGCGCCACCAGTTCCTCGAACAGGCGCCCGACCTCTTCGGCTTCCGCGCCGCGCAACGAGACCTCGTTGCCTCGGACGGACATCTGCGTGGCCGGGAATGCGGCTTCGATCTGTCGAAGGTGCTGGTCGCGTGCGCCCAGCAGCGCCGACATCAGATGCGGTCCGGGGACGACGACGGTGGTGAACGTATCGGTGGTGCTCATGTGGGTCGGCCGGAACGGCGCTCGACCCACCACGGTAGCGGCTCCGGCTCCGGTCCCCGCTCACCGTTTCGCCACCGATCGCGACCACCGGGGACGATCCACAAGAAATTTCTACGGAATCTTGACGATCGGGCCGATACATGCCTCGACGGACACCACCAGCGAGCGATCGCCACTGCGATCACCACCACGATGATCAGCATCATCCGCGTGGGTGACAACGGTGTCCTGCCTCACGACGATCATGACGAACGAAACACCACCCGACGTGCCCCGATGGAGGACCGCACTCCCCTGGACGGTCCTGTTCGTGACGGCGCTCGTCCTCGTCCCCGGCCTGGTCACCGGCCGGGTCCTGTCGCCGTGGTGGCACGTCACGATGCTCGCGACCACCGCTGCGGTCGCCCTGTACAGCCGCTTCGTGAACGGCGTCGACGCGATCTACGGCGTGGTCATGAGCATCGCGGTGCTCCATCTCGTCCTGTCCGACGCCCAGCGCGACAGCGGCGTCGTCCAGCCGCTCACGTGGCCGGAGATCATCGGCGACATCGCGGTCGCGATCGGCATCGTGTGCGCGCTCGGCTTCTCGGTCGGACGCCGGCTCGGCGCGCCGGCAAGGCGGTACCTGGTCGAGGTGGCGGTGGTGTTCATCGGCGCGTCGATCGCGACCTGGGTGCTGCTCACCGAGCCCCTCCTCGACGGTGGCGAGACGGTCGCCCGGGCACTGCTGACCTCGGTCTTCCTGCCGATGACCGTCCTCGTCGCCGCCTTCGTCGTCGATCTGTGGAACCACGGTCTCCGCCACAACCGGGGGATACAGCTGTGTGCGGCGTCGGCGATCGTGTTCGTCGTCGGTTCGACCACCGAGCGACTGCGGCTCGTCGGGACGGGCGACGTCGAAGGGGCACTGCTCGCCACGACCGTCTACTCGATCGCGTCGGCCCTCGTGTTGACCGCCATCTCCCACCCCTCGTTCCGGCAGCACCTCGACGGCCGCTCCGCTGCAGTGCCCGAAGCCGGCCGCTCCCGACTCCTCATGATGGGTCTCAGCGTGCTGGTCGCCGTGACCTTGACGGCGGTGCGACCACCGAACGGGGCGGTCGACATCGCGGTCCGGGTCGTCGCCACCGTGGTGCTCATCGGGCTGGTCGTGATCCGACTGGCCATCGCGCTCCATGAGCACGAGAGCGCTCGCCGCTCGCTGCAGCATCGCATCCACTCCGACGAGCTGACCGGCCTCGCGACGCGGACCCGATTCGTCCAACTGGTCAGCGACGTCCTCGACGCGAACTGGCGGTCGGAGCACCACCCGTCGGTGATCCACCTCAACCTCGACCGGTTCAAGAACATCAACGACACGTTCGGCCATCACGGCGCGAACGAGGTGTTGCGAGAGGTCGCCCGCCGGATCGACGAAGCGGCACAGACGTTCGGTGCCTCGGTCGCCCGGATCGGCGGCGACGAGTTCGCGGTGATCGACGGCTCGACGAGGTCGGTCGACGACGCGGTCGCCCACGCCGAAGTCCTGCGAATCGCGGTGTCGCGACCGGTCCTCGTCGGCGAGGCGCCCATCTTCATCACGGCGAGCATCGGTGTCGCCGTGGTCCCGGCGAAACGCTCGATCACCTCCGAAGAGCTGCTCCGCCGCGCCGACATCGCCAACCACCGGGCCAAGGCGGACGGGGCCAATCGGGTCGCCGTGTTCGACGAGTCGATGCAGGACAACGTGACCCGACGAATGGACATCGAGCACGCACTGCACGGCGCCATCGGCCGTCAGGAGATGCGCCTCTACCACCAGCCGATCATCGACATCGGCACCGGTCAGGTCTCCGGATTCGAGGCGTTGATCCGGTGGCAGCGTTCGGACGGCACGATCATGTCGCCGGCTGCGTTCATCCCGGTTGCCGAGGACACCGGCATGATCTGCGAGATCGGCGCCTGGGCGCTGCGCGACGCGCTCGGCGAGCTGCGTGGCTGGATCGACGACGGTGTCGTGCCGCCGACGACCACCATGTCGGTCAACGTGTCACCCCGTCAGATCGCCGATCCGAACTTCGCCACCATCGTGCGGGAGGCGCTGGGCGCCAGCGGCGTCCCTGCCCACCTGCTGTGGCTGGAGATGACCGAGTCGATGATGCTCGACGAGCCCGAGCTCGCCGAACACACCTTGCGAGAGATCCGCTCGATGGGCGTGCAACTGGCCCTCGACGATTTCGGCACCGGCTTCTCGTCGCTGTCGCTGCTGCAGAACTTCCCGATCCAGCGGATCAAGATCGACCGCGCCTTCGTCCAGGGCATCGCCGAGAACACGAACGATCGGTCGCTGGTCCGCACGATCGTCGCGCTCGGACACTCCATGGGCCTCGATCTCGTCGCCGAGGGCGTCGAGACGGTGCACCAGCTGCAGAGCCTGCGCGACCTCGGGTGCAACAAGGCGCAGGGATTCCTCATCAGCCACCCCGTCCCGGCACCGGCGATGGGGTCGACGATGTCCGCCCTCGCCGAACTGGCCGAACTGTCGCTGTTCCGGGCCGCGACCGAGGGCACCGACCGCGTCGACATCCCCGTCCCGGTCCCCGCCGGCGCCGGCATGGTCGGCATGTCCCCGCGCGGCCCCATCGGCCAACCGGTCGTCTGACGTCGCGACGCTGGCGGGGAACGACGAAGCCCCCGCTCCGGAGAGAACGGGGGCCCGTCGCTGGAGGCGGCGCCGGGAATCGAACCCGATTGGCGTGGTGACGGTTGGTGTCGATCAGTTTGCGTCAGTCCAAGTAGACGGCTGTTTCTGAGGTAGTCCGCTCCCCCGCCGTGTTGTCCCGTTCTGCTCCATGGTCACGCGTTTGTGACCACGGCGTGACCACGGACCGGTCAAGCTGTGGCGTCAGGCTGCAAGTATCCGTTATATGACGTGGACCGACCAACTAACTGCCGTCAGCACGACGCTGCTTGTGATCGTGGCAGGTGTCATCGCGGCGATCGAGGCAACTCGAGCACATCGGAGCTTTCGATTCAGCCTTGATCGAGTGGTGAGGGAATGGCGCGCCAGTGCTTCGGCGCTGTCCTGCCGACAGGACCACCTTGCTGACCCGGTAGTTGTAACGAACCTGGGCCTGCTGCCCTTTCGCCGGATCGAGTTCCGAGTGCTAACCGTCGGCGACGGTGGAAGCTTCCGCTTTCACCACAACAGATTCATATGCCAGATTGACCCGGGCGAGTCTGTCGAGGTCGAACTGATGGCGCCAGAGGACCTGGCGTGCTTTCCAGACAAAGAGCCTGCGGATCCCATTGACACGGACTGGCAAGTCATCTTCAGCGACGCCCAAGAGCTCCGGTGGGTTTATTTCGGCAAGTGGCATCATCTTGCCCTGATCGATGAGACCGCGTTCGACGCGCCGGGCAAGACCAACTTGGATTGGGAACTGACGGAACCGATTCTCCTGGAGGAGCACCCATCCGAGAGCGCGCAGTTCAAACGGCGCAAGCGAAGCGCTAGGCGTCGCAAGATCTGGCAGACAATCAAGGCTGCCGGCCCAACGCGGAAAGCACCGACGGTCGAAACCAGCTTTCCCGCGATAGCGCCGCGCACCCCTCCGTCATGATCTCCACATGACCGACGACGATCGCCCCTCGCCCACCGAACTCGAGCTGCTCGCCCGATCGCTTGCGATCGACGGGAGCCTCGGCCGGCACGACGCTGCGGTCCTTTCTGACGCCCTGCGGCGGTTGGCGGCGATCGACCGCGCGATGCTTCGTGAATGAGCCGACAAGCAGAGAACGTCGAGAATCGGTGCCACTGCGGGGGCGACCACAAGCCGTTCGCGCTCGTCACGACGACTGACGCAGCCCTTCACCTCGGCGTGTCCTGGCGCACCTTCGAGAAGCGCCGCAAGGCCGGAGAACCGCTCTACCAGCCAGACCACACCGACCCCGACTCGGGGCGCCGCACGTACGACCCAATGCGGATGGACGCTCAGCGACGGCGTGCCGGCGAACTTGTAGCAGAACGCGCCGAGCGGCCTACCTGACGGCCCGGGCCTACGGCACGCGCGAGGCTTCGCTGCATGGCTTCCATCCGCTATTCCCTCACAGCCGACCAAGTCGCCGAGATGCACGGCGTCAGCGCCTCCCTGATCAGAAAGATGGTCGCCCGAGGCGAACTCGCCCGGGTACCGAACCTGGGCAACAGGGTCCGCATCCCCCTTCGACGAGATCGTCGCCAAGTTTGGCGCCCACCGAGCCACGTCCTCGAGGCGCTGGGGATCGCCGAGACGCCGGCGCCGCCGACGACACAGACACCAACACAACGCCCCTCGTTGACACGAATTCCCAGATGCGGCACAGTGTGACCCACACAACCAAGTGACCCGGGCGACGCGCCAACGTCCCCGGGTCTGATCCGGAACCACAAGGGGGTCCCGAATGTCTAGAAACGTACCCGCGAGCGCTGTACCTGCGCCGGATGATTGCTCCATCGCCGAGCTGAGGCGACAGGTCGACGAGCTGAGAGCTGAACTCGGTTCACTTCGCGACCAGCTCGCCACCAAGGCCCGCACCAAGCGGATCGTGGTCATCGACGAGAACGTTCAGGAGCTGATCTACAGCGAGGTGAACAGCTACGGCGCGTCATTGAACGTGCGATGGGGCACCGATGCAGACGGCGTCCGCGTGTCCATGCAAGCCGACAACGAGATGAGCGAGGATGGCTACGAGGGCCATCTACTCGTCACGGCAGGCGGCGAGATCGCCGCATGGATGCGGGCAGGCATCGAGTACGAAGACGGCGAGTACAAGCGCGACGGCGTCGTGTGGCTCCAGGAGGACGAGGGGAAGCGGGGCTGTGTCAGCGCTCGGCGTGCGCAGCACATGAAGGTCGCACCGAAGGAGATCCGCACCAGCAACTCGCCGACGGCCGATGGTGGCGGGCGTGTGAGGTTCGAGTAGAACCCTTCACCGCCTGACCTGACATACTCCACGCTAGCAGCGGCCCCATGCTCCCCATCCCGCCGGGTGAGCGTGGGGCCGTTGCGCGTCTATTCGTCGAACAGTTGGCGGATGTCAGCGGCGTCCTGCGCCGTCATCCGCCCGAGTGACGGGTCGATGGCGCGGAGTTCGGCGAGCAGCTCCTCCGACGCCTCTGTGTGGCGTTGGGCCTCGGCTAGCGCTTGCAGACGCTCACCGACATCGCCGGATTGTGCGGCCTCGAGGTGCCGTCTGATCTCGGCATGATGGCCGGCGAGCTGTTCGGCTAGGTCGACGTAGTCCACGAATCGAAGGGTAGACCGTGACACCCCCTGGTCATGATCGGCACATGACCGACGACGAACTCCCACCACCCCACGAGCTCGAACAGCTCGCACGATCACTGTCGATGGACGGCGCACTCGGCCGGCATGACGCCCAGGTTGTCGCCGAGGTGCTGCGGTGGGTATGCACGCTCACCGGCGAGGGGCCGGGCTCCAACGGGCCCGCCGAACAACGGAAGCCGCAAATGAGGCCAGCAGAGCGGTGAGGACTACCTTGATCGGGAGTGCCCACCATGCGACCGTAGGGAGATCGACGCCCCCGCGGCTTGGGACGAGCGTGAAGACGCCGAGAGTCGCGACCATCACTGCCTTGCCGAGGTTCGAAGCCCCAGTGCCGGACCAGTTCCAACCCCACCCGGCTCCGTCGATGGCCAAAAGAAGCAATGGCGTGGCTAGGAGAACGCCGCCAAGCCACACAAGAAAGCACCGTCGAACGTCGATGGCGTCGCCGAAGACGTGCATCAGTCGGAGAAGGCGTCTATCGAAGTGGGACTCACAAAGCACGGCCCGGGTGTCGAGTTGTTGCATGCGCCAGGCACTGCGTGTCCTGCCGTCGGCACAGCGGCGATCGACGAGATCGCGACCGGCATCAATCAGCCTCTCGTGGCGAACCGCCCACTCACGATCTGGCCTTGGCTTCGAGAGCGGCCCCAGGTCAAGGCTCACCCGTTGGGCGGTGTCGAGACCGTCGAGCACTCGCAGTGACTCGCTGATCGGTGGCACCTCGACGCCACGGAACACCGCCGTTTGGTCAGCCTTGACCTGGTGGGTGATCGTCAACGGTGCGCCCGACAGCTCCGTGTGCGGACTGGCTTGGACGGTCCCGACCGTCAGCGCACCGGCTTCAAGTTGAGCTCGTGGGTCGATGTTCAACCCCCAGATCTCGCCCCGAAGCGACACGATGTGTTCGTCCTCGGGAATTAGGACATAGCCCTCGCCGCTCAACTCAAGACTGACGGCGCTTCTGTTGACCTCAAGCCTTACCCCTTCGCCAACGTGCACACCCTCAGGAAGCTCAAGTTGCGCTGGTTTTACGTCGGCGAAATTGCCGTCGTCTACCGAACGGCTGAGGACGCACTTCTCTTGAGAGCGAAGAAGCGCTGGCCATGTCGTGTCGTGAAACTGAACTCGGTCGGTCAGCAACTCGAGCCGTTCGCACGTGCCGGACTCAACAACGCCGCTTTCCGCTCGGACAACAAGGCCAGGCCAGGATTCCAATGCCTTCGGCATGCGAAGTCGACCACCTCGAAGCCGGACCAGGCATCCGCTCGCGCCATCCTGGTGCAGACTCACGGGCCCCCCAGAGACCTCGATCTCGACCTGTACGGGCGAACTGATCGTTACATGCAGACCGGTCTCAATGACTAGCGCTACGCCAGGCTCCGAGCCCTCCTCTATCTGCACACGCAGCTCTCGTCTGCTCGTTAGGCCAGCCCCCAGCCATACAAGCTTTGAGCCGAGCAACAGGCCAAGCGGGGCGTCAGGAGTTTGCCCTTCAAGAACGACTGGGAGCGGGGCTTCACGGAGGTCGATCGGGTTCCCCAGCTTGTCCGCCTGCATGACCATGTGGGTGCCGGATTCGACTTGCTGTACGTAGCGCCGAAGACGTCGACCCTCAGATCCGAAGAGGTCCTGCAACCACGCCAGTATTTCCGCTTCGTTGCCCACCGCCCGCTAGTACAGCAGACGAAGCTGGGGGTTCCGGTGGATTACATCGCGCGCTCGGGGTGATCACGGGAACCTTCTGGTTAGCGACAGCGGTCTGCCGCCTTGTGAGAGAGCGGGCTACTCGGGCTAGTTACTCCCCTTCGTCGTCGAGGATGTCCTCGATGTCAGCGACGAACTCGGCACCCATGTCGAGCCGGCGCCGCTCGTTTCGCGCCTGTGCCGCGAGCCCGACGAAGCTCTTGAGCAGCCCGACGGTTCGCCGATTCACCCGCAGGTGCTGACTCGTCGCTTCCATGCTGCGACGAAGACGGCTGGCGTGCCAGCGATTCGCCTGCACGACGTCAGGCACTCCTACGCCACGGCGGCGCTCAAGTCCGGCGTCCCCGTCAAGGTGCTGTCGCAGCGACTCGGGGCACGCCGACATTGCGATCACGCTCCGGGTCTACAGCCACGTCCTCGCCGGCGACGACGAAGCTGCTGCCGACTTGGCGGCGTCGTTGATCCTGTCTGCAGGGAACCCGTCTTAGTCGCCTTCGAGTTCGCTTCGCATTCGGGCGAGGTTCGTCCCAAGTCTCGTAAGGACGAACTCGGGACTCTCGCCAAGCCGCTCAAGCCGCTGCAGCAACGCCACTGTGAGATTCAGGAATCCCACAACCGTCTGCTCCGCCGGCCGCTCCTCGACAGCGCGCACGAACTCATCTCCGCTGTCCATTCCCTGGCCGACACGATCGACCACGATCGCAAGAGCCTGTTGCATGGCTGCGATGTTCTCTGGCGTCGGATCACCCTTAGCCACTGCTCCCACCCTTCTGTGACCACAGTGTGACCACGGGCCTGTCTCCAGGCCCGTGACCAGCACCTATGTGGAGGCGGCGCCGGGAATCGAACCCGGGTACACGGCTTTGCAGGCCGTTGCCTCAGCCACTCGGCCACGCCGCCAGCGGGCGAGATCCTATCTGCCACCGCCCGTCACCGGACGGCTCTTCGCAGTGTGCCCGGTCAGCCGGCGGCCGACGTGATCAGGTCGGCATAGTAGGCACGGCCGTCCGGGCGCAGGTGGATCGCATCGTCCTCGAAGCACTCACCGGGGCACTCGGCGCCGAGGGCCGCCCAGTCGACGAGCACCACGTTGCCACCGGCCCGCGATCGGATCAGGTCGTTGTTGGCGGCGGTCCAGCTGCGATCGGCGAACACCGTGACGAGCACGACACGCGGCACGTCAGCGACCGGCGCCAGAACCCCGTCGAGGCTCGTCGCGCTGATCGGACCGTTGGTGCCGAGGTGCACGACGACGACGTCGCCGAACACGCCGCCCTCGTCGAGTTGTTGCATCAACGGCACGGTGTCGATCATCTGGCGGCTCACCTCCGCATTGACGGCCCAACCCCGGTCTGCGAGCGCCCCGGCCGCTCCGAGCATGACCGAGTCGCCGATCGCAAGGCGGGCGACCCGCGCCGACGTCGCCTCGGCGGGGGGCGCTGCCTCGACGGGAGCGGGCGTCGTGGGTGGCGCGGTCGGGGCGCTGGTGGTCGCCGGTGTCGTCGTCGGGGCCGCAGTGGACGGCGGGGCGGTCGCCGGCGCCGTGCTCGTGGGCGGACGTGACGAGGACGGGGCGGTGGACGCCGGTGACCTGGTCGACGGCGGCACGGCGACCGCTGGCGCCGAGTCGACGACCGTCGTGGTCGTCGGAGGGCGCGTGGACGGGACCGTCGTCGCAGGAACCTCGGTCGTCATGGTCGTGAACGTCGTCGGCGTCGTCGGCGTCGTCGGCGTCGGCCGCGTCGGGGTCGGGGTCGACCGCTGCTGGCGCACCGCGAGACTCGCACCGGCCCTGCCGTCGAGCAGTTCGTCGATCGACACCGTGTCACGTTCACCGTCGGCGATCGCCGCTTCGATCGGTGACGGTTCGGCGTCGGCAGCCTGGAGCCGCACGACGGAGAGTCCCCCGACCAGGAGACAGAGCACGGCGACGCTGCCGAGCACCAGGCGCGCGGTCGGCTCGTCCTGGTGCCAGATGCGCCGCATCCAGTAGCGCCACTCCCCCGTCCGGATCGGTTGTTCGACGAACCGGTACGACAGCTCGGTGATCAAGGCCGTGACGGCCATCGCCCAGAGGAACTGCTCGACGGTGAGCCGGTTGCCCGCCACCCGCCGGATGAGCTGGTAGATCGGCCAGTGGTACAGATACAGACCGTACGAGCGGGTGCCGATCCACCGGAGCGGTTGCAGCCCGAGTATGCCGCCGAGACGAGCCGTGGGATGGGCGACCGCGGCGATCACGACGAGCGTGGCGATGTCGGTGAACCAGAACCCGCCGCGGAACAGCACGTCGTCCGCGCCGGTCGGCGTCACGAAGTGGAGTCGCCAGGCGAGCACCCCGAGCGTGACCAGGCCGACGACGCCGACGAGGTCGAGGAGCGCGCCGTGACGCCGGATCGGACCACGAGCCAGCGCGTCGGGCCGCCACATGAACGCGAGGGCGGCGCCGAGCAGCAGCCCGCCTGCCCGCGTGATCGTCGAGAGGTACAGGGCGTCGGCGATCGGCAGGCATCGCTCACCGATCGACCAGTACGCGTCCGGGGTGACGGCGCACTCGCCGATGCGGCCGGAGTGGTGGAGCAGGCCGACCGTGATCGAGATCAGCACGGCGATCGTCACGAGCCACGCGGCGACGAGCGCCGGCGTCCAGCTGGCGCGTCGCCGGAACAGTGCGATCATCACCAACGGCCAGACGAGGTAGAACTGCTCCTCGACGGCAAGGCTCCAGAGGTGTCGCAGCGGCGCGAACTCGCCGGCGGCCGCGTAGCCCTGCGCGGTCCAGATCTGATACCAGTTCGACACGTAGGCGAGCCCCGCCACCAGGTCGCCGCGGAGCCGGCCGAGCGCCTCGGACCGGAAAGCGGCGGTGACGACGAGCACGAGGAACAGCAGGACGAACAGCGCTGGGAGCAGGCGTCGTGCACGGCGCATCCAGAACCGTCCGAGGTCGATCCGTCCGTTGCGATCGAACTCGGCGAGCAGGAGCAGGGTGATTAGGTAGCCGCTCAGCACGAAGAACACCTCGACCCCGAGGAAGCCGCCGGGCAGCCAGTCGGGATCGGCGTGGTACAGCATCACCGCGACGACCGCCAACGCTCGCAGCCCGTCGAGACCGGGGAGATACCGCACCAGCGGCCCACGCGGCGCGGCCGACCGATCCGACGGCGCCGAGGCGGTCGGGCGAGTGGAGACGCTCGTCATCGGTTCGTCCGGTCGGGCATGCGTGGCACCCCCAACGTGCCAACTGGAAGAGATCTGCTCGAGAGTGCTGGTCGACGCATGGCTGATGCGGATGGTCGACGTACGGATGTTGCCGAGTTCAGCCTACGACCCGGGCGCACGCGGTGGGGATCGGGCCACCTCGGGTGGTCGGGGGTGTCCGGATCGCGGCTGGAACGCGATGGATCCTCTCGCCGGGGTGCTGGCATCGCCGGTCGCGACGCGTCAACATGAGGTCAGGTGACCGTCTTGTCCCCCCGCTCGTCCTCCCGCCCCCTCGCGTTCCTCGCGCTCGCGCTGCTCGCGCCCCTGGCTGCCTGCACGCCCGACGACGACGCGTCCGACGGCACCACCGGCTGCGCGGAGCGCGTGCGGGTCGCATCGCTCGCCGCCGAGCCGGACGAGCAGGTCCGGCTCCTGGACGAGGCGTTGCTGGCGTGCAACTCCTATGACGGCTTCCGCACCCAGGTCGGCCGCTACCCGGGCATCATCGGCTACGACGTGAACACGTTCCTCGAGTTGCGGTGCGAGCGCGCCGACGACGACCGGATCACCAACACCGCTGCGTGTCGGGCGGTGGTCGCCCCGCCGACGACGCCGCCTCCAGACACCGAGGTCGAACTCGTCTTCGTCGGCGACACGGTCGACGGTCGACGGGTCGAAATCCGCCCGAGCGCTGACGTGCCCTTCGAGGGTGACATCCCCGCCGTCGTCCAACAGACCGTCGACATCGCCGTCGAGTCGGGATGCCCCGGCGTGCTCGATCAGCGCGACCTGTGGCTCGCTCAGATCGACGACTCACCGACCGGTGACGTGGCATCGGTCTTCGCCCAGCACGCCCAGAACGTCGCCGTGTACATCGGATGCGAGCCGACCCCGATCGACGGATCGACCGCCGGCTGAGCAAGACGACCGGGACCGGCGAGCGGGCGTCTACCGGGCGCCGGTCGAGATGCCCGAGGATGCGGGCGGGAAGTTGGTGTCTTCGTCGAACGGGTTGAAGTTCCCGCCGCCGGTCACGATGATCAGGATCGCCACCGCGACCAGAACGACGATCGCGAACGTGATCCACTGCGCCACCGGCCCGAAGACCCGCCGGTCGGGTTCGAGCTCGTCGCGCGGTCGCGTGGGCCGGTTCTTCGGCGGCGTGTACGCCTTCTTCTTGGCACCGGTGTTACCAGTCGCGTTCCCGGTCATGTTTCCGGTGTCGGTGTCCGTCGTCTCGTCGGCCATCGCCGTCGATGGTAGCCGGACGGGTGGTGCCGGTGTCGGGAGCGCGCGACAATCGGCGCGTGCAGACCTTCGCTCACGCCCTCCGCCGCGCTCTCGCCCTCACGCCGCACGCGGAGGCGCTCGTGTGCGGCGACGTCCGCCTCGACTACACCGAGTTCGCCACGCGGCTGCGCCGTCTGCACGGGGTCCTCGCCGACCTGGGCACCGAGCCGGGCGACCGGGTCGCGATCATCGCGTTCAACTCGATCGCGTTCACCGAACTGTATTGCGCTGCGCCGATGTCGGGACGCGTCCAGGTGCCGCTCAACTTCCGTTGGGCCGCACCGGAACTCACCTACGCGCTCGAGGACTCCGGCGCCAGGGTGCTGTTCTGCGACCGCGATCCGGGTCCGCTCGCCGATCTGGTCGACACCGTCGTCCGCATCGACACCGACGACTACGAGTCGCGGTTGGCCGCGGCGGCCGAGATCGACTTCGACGTCGACGCCGTCGCCGAGAACGACCTCGCCGGGCTGTTCTACACCGGCGGTACGACCGGGGTGAGCAAGGGTGTCATGCTCACCCACCGCAACCTGGTCGCGAACGCCTGGAACACCCAGTTCGTCCAGCCGATGACGACCTCGGACCGGTATCTGGTGATGGCACCGATGTTCCACGCCGCCGGCTCGATCAGTCTGCTGCAGTCGATCTTCGTGGGCGCGTGCCAGGTGCTCCTGCCCGCCTTCTCCCCTGGCGAGATGCTCGATCTCGTCGAGCGCGAGCGCATCACCCAGACGCTCGGCGTGCCGACGATGGTCGCAGCGACCGTGGAGGAGCAGCTGCAGCGGCCGCGTGACGTCTCGTCGCTCGTCGGCTACGCGCACGGCGGCTCACCGATCGCACTGGAGGTCGTGCGACGCGGCATCCAGGCGTTCCCAGATGCCGAGTTCATCCACCTGTACGGGGCGACCGAGACCTCACCGTTGCTGACCGGCCTGCCGAACGAGGGCGAGCTCATCGACGACGAGCGGGCTCGCTCGGCCGGCCAACCGGTGCTCGGCTGCGAGATCGTCATCCGCGACGCCGACGGCGCACCGCTGCCGCCCGGCGAGGTCGGCGAGGTCACCGCCGCCGGCGCCAACATCATGGCCGGCTACTGGAACAAGCCGGACCAGACCGTCGCCGCACTCCGGGACGGCTTCTACTGGACCGGCGACGTCGGCCGCCTCGACGATCGGGGCTACTTGTTCCTCCTCGACCGTTCGAAGGACATGATCATCTCGGGCGGCGAGAACGTCTACTGCACCGAGGTCGAAGATGCGATCTACACCCATCCGGCCGTCCTCGAGGCGACCGTGTTCGGGATCCCCGACGAGCAGTGGGGCGAGGCGGTGCACGCCGTCGTCGTCCTGCGTGAAGGCGCGGTCGCGGACGAGCGAGCGATCATCGACCACTGCCGCTCGAAGATCGCCGCGTACAAGGTGCCCCGGTCCGTGTCGTTCCAGATCGATCCGCTCCCGAAGTCGGGGCCCGGCAAGGTCCTCAAGCGCGAGCTCCGCGCGCCGTTCTGGGAAGGCCACGACACCGCCATCGTGTGATGGGCACGGGAGATCCGGCCCGAAGGCTGGCGCACCCTGTAAGCGTTTGCATACTGTCGCGCCGTGAGCCCACAGCAGAACGCAGCGCCGTCCGCATCCGACAACCGCGTCCCGTGGTGGCGACGGGGCACGATCTACCAGGTGTATCCGCGCTCGTTCGCCGACGCCGACGGTGACGGCACCGGCGACGTCGAGGGCATCCGGTCGAAGCTGTCGTACCTCCGTGACCTCGGCGTCGACGGCATCTGGATCAGCCCCTGGTATCCGTCCCCGCTCGCCGACGGCGGCTACGACGTCGCCGACTACCGCGACATCAACCCGATGTTCGGCACGCTCGCCGACGCGGAGCACCTCCTCGCCGACGCCCACGCGCTCGACATCAAGGTGGTCGTCGACCTGGTCCCCAACCACACGTCACGGGAGCACCGCTGGTTCCAGGCCGCGCTCGAGGCCGGTCCCGGATCTCCGGAGCGGGCGATGTACATGTTCCGCCCGGGCCGCGGCGACGACGGCGAACTCCCGCCGAACAACTGGCGGTCGGTGTTCGGCGGTTCCGCATGGACCCAGGTCGACGACGGCGAGTGGTATCTCCATCTGTTCGACGCCAGCCAACCCGACCTCGACTGGACGAACGAGCGGGTGCGGGAGGAGTTCGACGCGATCTTCCGGTTCTGGCTCGAGCGCGGTGTCGACGGGTTCCGAATCGACGTCGCCCACGGCATGGTCAAGGATCCCGCGCTCCCCGACCTCGAGGGCGAGCAGGAACTGCTCGGCACGAACCTCGCCGTCGACCACCCCCACTGGGACCGCGATGGCGTGCACGAGATCAACCGCCGCTGGCGCGCCGTGCTCGACGAGTCCGACCGTGACGTCATGATGGTCGCCGAGGCCTGGGTGATCCCCGAGCACCTTGCGCTGTACCTGCGCCCCGACGAGTACCACCAGTCGTTCAACTTCGACTTCCTGACCGCCGACTGGGGACACGACGAGGCCTACGAAGCGATCGTCCGAGCGCTCGACGCCGCCCAGACCGTCGGTTCGACCCCGACCTGGACGCTGTCGAACCACGACGTGATGCGCCACGCGACGCGGTACGGGCTGCCGAAGGGCACCGACTGGCGGGCGTGGCCGCTCGCCGGCCCGGCCGATGCGCTCGACGCGGTCGCCGGACTCCGCCGGGCGAAGGCGATGACGATGCTGCTGATGGCGCTGCCCGGCTCGCTGTACATCTACCAGGGAGAAGAGCTCGGGCTCCCGGATGTGTGGGACCTGCCGACCGACGTGCTCGACGATCCGGTCTGGGAGGACTCGGGTCGCACCCAGAAGGGTCGCGATGGTTGCCGCGTCCCCATGCCGTGGACGACGGACGGCTCGTCGTTCGGGTTCGGCTCCAACGGTGCGTGGCTGCCACAACCAGCCGTGTACGGCGAGCTGTCGGCCGCTGCCCAGACGGGCGTCGCCGGCTCGACACTCGAGCTGTACCGATCGGGCCTCGACCTGCGCAAGCGCCACTTCGAAGCCGACGAGGAACTGACGTGGCTCGACCTCGGCCCCGACGTGCTCGCGTTCACACGCGGCAACGGCATGATCTGCGCCCTCAACTACGGCGCCGACGAGGTACCCCTGCCGCCGGGCGAACTGCTCCTCGGCTCGGAGCCCGGACTCGACACGGTCGCGTCCGAGACCTGCGTCTGGATCGCGCCCGGGTGATTCGCCGGAGCTCATCGCCGATCTGGTAGACGGGAGCGATGCGCCCCGCTCTCGCCCTCGCGCTCGTGCTCACCCTCGGACTCGTCGGTGGGCACGCCGCCGACGGTCCCGCGAGTGCGGCTCCCCTCAGCGTGACCCCCGAGCTCTACACCCTGCCGGTCGATGTCGTCGGCGACGACCCGCTCAGCTTCCTGGGTCTCGGTCAGACGTCCGATCCCGACATCGCGGAGATCCTGTTCGTCGACGGACCGCGTTTCCACTGGGAGATCGGCACGGATCGATTCGTCGAACTGCCGGGTCCGACCGACCGCGACATCCACGTCGAGCCGGGGTCCGACGTCGGGTGGGAAGTGCTCGACCCGCACACCGTGCGTCGGCACGGCAGCGACGGTGCCACCACCGACTGGGTCATCCCGTTCACGTTCCTCGACTGGGGAATCGGGGGCGTTCCGAAGATGAGCGACAACGGCCGCTATTGGCTCGTCACCGCCTCGAGCGCCGTCTACGGCGGCCAACGGACGATGCTGTACGACTCGGTTGCCGACGAACTCCTGACCCCGGATGGCGCGCCCGAGTACGGCATCGGCACCCTGCGCGACTCCACCGGTGTCGCTGTCAGCGACGACGGGATGACGGTCTGGTACGCCGAGCGCGAGACGGTCGGGCTGCCGTGGAGGCATGTCCGCTGGGACCGCGCCACCGACACCCACACCGTGCTCGGCGATTGGCCGCCGCCCGCGACGTCCGAGAACGGTCAGTGGTCGATCGAGCAGATCGACGACGAGCTCATTCGCACTCGCGTCGCCAACGCGTCGACGACGATCGTGCCCACCCTTGGTCGAGAGATCGAGCAGTTCGAGATCGTCGACGGCGGGGAAGTCATCATGGCCCTCCGACAGGAGACCGCCGTCCTTGGCGATGCCGTCCAGCTCTACCGCTGGGACGGTGTCGCGGCTCAGCCCGAGTTGCTCTCCGTCGGCGCCGACGGGGCTCCCGCTGACTACGGCATCGACGGCGGCGTGTACCAGGACTTCTTCGTCGCCAACCGCCATGGATCGGTCGTTGCATTTACGTCCTTCGCGACCAATCTCGCTCCGACGATTCCCGAGCCCGACGCACGGCGACTCTTCGTGATCGACACGACCGAACTTCCCGAGCCCGACGCAGCCGCAGCGCCGATCGAGCCGGGTGAGACGTACTGCTTCCCGGCGGTCGGCGCCGGTCCCGGCGACGTCGCGGTGGTCAATGTCACTCCTGTGCTGGCGACCGCTGCCGGTCACGGCACTCTCCACTCGAGCGACGAACCAGCCGGCTCCACGAGCAACGTCAACTTCGCTCCCGGCTCGGTCGACCCGAACGTGGCGTTCACCACCGTCGGCAGCGACGGTGAGATCTGTTTCACCAACAGCGAGCACGCCACCGTCCACCTCATCGCCGATCAGCTGCTCGTCGGCGATCCCTCCGCGCTGTCGACGCCGACCGTGGACGGCGCGGCGAGGCTCGTCGACACCCGCCGTGACGGCGACCGTGCACCGCTCGCACCAGCTGCGCGACGATGCGTCGATGCCTTCGGTGAACCGGGCGACATCGCGTTCGTCAACATCACGCCGGTCCTGGCGTCGACCGCCGGCCACGGCACGTTGCACGCCAGCGATGACCCGGCGGGGCAGACCAGCAACGTCAACTTCCGGCCCGACTCGACCAACCCCAACGTTGGCACCGCTGCGATCGGGAGCGACGGGCAGATCTGCTTCACCAACAGCGACCACGCCACGGTGCACGTCGTGCTCGACCAGCTGCTCGTGGCCGACGCGACCATGCGCCCCCCGACGCCCGAGGGCGCCGCGCGACTCTACGACACGCGCGACGACACACCGATCGCACCGGGTGAGACCCGTTGCTTCCCGTCGTGGGGCGACATCGCCGTCATCAATCTGACGCCGGTACTCGCCGACGCATCCGGACACGGCGTGCTCCATGCCGAAGCCGACCCGCCGGGCACGGTGAGCAACGTCAACTTCGGTGTCGGCACCGTCGACCCAAATCTGGGATTCGCCGGCTCGGCGTGCTTCACCAACAGCGAACACGCGACGGTCCATCTGGTGCTCGACCAACTCCTCGCCGCCGACACCACGGTCCTGCAGCCCCCGACGGCCGACGGCGCCCACCGCCTCACCGACACCCGCCGGGCACGGTTCTCGTGACCGGATCGCGGGATCGACCAACACGATCCAAACTCCGCTCCTGACCGGTCCGCAGCCGCCGCCCGTTCGCCAGCAGATGACCCTGCCCGGCTGACACCTCAGCCTGGTTTCACCGTGTAGGTGACTGTGGTGGGTGGTGCGCGTCCACCAAAAAGGCCTCCTGAGCTGGGATGATTGTGATGTTCGAAGTC